>JAYUWD010000237.1:0-5102 GCA_043753735.1 Gemmatimonadaceae bacterium | reverse complement strand
GCGGTCGCATACTCGGAGTAAGCGCGCCGGCAGTCGCCATCGGCTTCAACTTCTTCCCGTAATGCGGACGCGGGTACCACAGACGGAGGTCCATCATGCCCACCCCGCTGCCCACGCGGGTGCTACTGGCCGTCCCGAGCCTCGAGCAGCGGAAGAAGTTGACGCGCGAGCTGATCGTCGTATCGCGTGCCGAAGACGCCGACGCTTTTGGCCAGCGTTCACACGTTTCATCCGCGTCTCGCCTCCGTCGCGGCGAAGCCATCGACCGCGCGGCTTTCACAGCACGAGGCGCGACTGGTCATCGAACGCGAATACGGCCTCTCGAGCTGGCCGAGACTGAAGGCGCACATCGAGACAGTCTTGGCGGCACGACGCACGCGCATCTTGCTGCGCGACGTCGACTACCACGACGGGCGGGCGCACGGGCTGCCCGCCGTGC
The DNA here is from genome assembly GCA_043753735.1 of Gemmatimonadaceae bacterium. Lineage (GTDB taxonomy): Bacteria > Gemmatimonadota > Gemmatimonadetes > Gemmatimonadales > Gemmatimonadaceae > Gemmatimonas. The sequence continues at coordinate 4,663 of JAYUWD010000237.1, read as the reverse complement.
TGCCCAATGGCACGCGGGCTGTGTTCGAGCAACTGCGCCCATAGCACCTTGAGTTCGCCGACGCGACGGATGGGACGATACGCTCTGCCCCACTGACGCTTGACGACCCCAGCTCGTTTACGAACCGCAACAAGGCTACGCGAGTTGGGCGCTTCGGCGCGCAACTCGGCAACGACGCGGCCGCCCAGCAGGTCCTCGCCGTTTTCGAGTCGGCGAAGCGCGTCGACCGGCCGCGAGCAACGAGCATCCTGCGGTCGCATCCAGAAATGATGCGTGCGCGCGTTCGTCGCTCAGTGCGCGATCGGCTGCGTATTCGGCTGAGTCAGTGCTCGAATCGACGTGCAACCGTGCTTGCACGACGACGGGTCACAGCGCGAGAGAACGCCAGAGCGGGTTCTGGGGAACCGTAAGTGTTGCCGACGCGCGCGACGCGACGGCGCTGTCAATTGCGGCGGACCCCCGGCTGTCGTACTGCGTTGCGAACATTGTCACGGCCTCCGGGGGGCGGGGGCGCGTCCACTCGCTGGTCGCGCATCCGTCCATGAAAACTGAACTCAACGTCCGAGCTATGCCCGACGCGGCTTGCCGTCCGTGAGCGACACGAACCATGCTTCGCCGCCGCTCTCGCCGAGTGCCGCTTGGTTCGCGAGCGCGGCAGCTTCGGTGCTGAAGAGCACGCGCACCGTGGAAATTGGTGGTGAGCCCTTGCCTGGCAACGCGGCAACCCCGCGCAGGAATGACGCAGATAGCACACGCGACGGATCGATGTGTTTGGTAATCCAGAAACGCTGATCCGCGTCCCGAAATCCGCTGATACCGTCAACGTGAACGATGAGGGCAGCGACACGTTCACTGTCATCGTTGATGCTACTCTCGGTTGGCGCGCTGACGGGATCGGCGCTTGCCGACAGCGGCGGCATGGAATTCGTCGCGGCGAGTAACTGCGCGTGGCCTGCTTCGGTGAGCGCGTGCAGCGCGGAATCGCCAACTTGAATGAACAGTCCGTTGGACATCGTCGCGACGGTGGCATGCGTAACGTTCGCGAGTGCGGTGCCGCCCTGGCGAGCCTGTTCATCAGGGCCAAAGAAATTCAACCAGTAGAGACCGCTTGCATAGAACGTACGACGTTGGTGCGAGTAGTGGTTGTCGTACAGCGTTTGCCCGTCATTGTTGAGCGCGCAGCGCGCGTACGTGGGAGAGGCCAATGCGCACAGATCGAGGAACAACGTGCAAATGTCGGTGGGTGATGCGCCCACGCGGAACATGAGTGTTATGCTCACGCGCGACGCCGTCAGACTGAACGCCGCCTGAATGCCGGGTGCCTTGAACCCGATGCTTTCCTTTTGTTTCTGCACCGCACTCAGTACTTTCGCATCGGTCCAACTCGTGGTCGCTGTATCACGTGCACCAGTGGCCTCAAGCGTCACCGGCGCGGGCAGGAACGATTGCGACAACCGCTGCAGAATGGGGAACAACGCGTCCGCATCGCGCAACGCATCGTCGTCGCGGTTGAGCCAGAGCCAATAGAAATCGTCGGTCGCCACTACGGCCCCGCTGGAACGAACAATGTCTTGGCTCCCTTCTCGTCGACAAAAAATACTTTCACGGTGTCACCGAATTTGTTCTTGAGAAACTTATAGCTGGCTTCAGCCGACGTACGATTCGCGAAAAGATACTCGACCCATGTGAACTTTTCACCCGTCGCCGTCTTGACGCCGACGCGCAACATTTCCTTGTAGTTGTCCGCCTGGCGAAGCGCATCCGCTTCGGTCCCGATGTTCTTCCGGTTCAAGTGGCTCTTGAAGTCGCCAATCCCAGCCTCGCCCGACCGCGCACTATCCTTGATCACGGTGTCGCTGGTGATGCTTTCCCCCTTGAAGCTCGGGTTCGCGGCCTTGTAGTCTTCCGCCAACTTCGTTGTCTTCGCCGTGAACCGTTCGGCGCCGCCAACCTGGCCGTAAATGTTTTTCGCAGCCCAGCGCTCGAATATCTGCGCGCTCTGATTCGGGTGCAAACCGGGAGCAATTTTCAGGAACGTCTTGATGCCCTTCTCACCGGCGGGTAATCGCTCCGCGACGCGGCCAATCAGCAAGCCGCCGATCTTCTTTGCAATCTGCTTTGACGATTTCGTGGTCTTGAGCGCGTCGGCAATGAATTCGAAGTCTTTCGCGTCGAGGCCCGCGTCGGCTGCGGCACGCAGGAGGAATTTGGACGATGTGCTGCGCGAGTATAGATACTTGCCGAGCACGGATTGGAACTGCTCGATCGGGAGTTTTGCTGCCAACTCCTCGAGCGTCTTCGCCACCTGCGGAAATTCCTCGATCAAGTGGCCGAGTTTGATGAGCGCTTTGCCCTTGAAGAGCGAGAGCACCTTTGTCAGGATGCTGCTTTCGATTTTGAGCAGTCCGGCAATGGCGCGCTCGTCGTTCACCGCCGCGCGCAGCGCCGCCACCATGCCGCTCGATGTGCTCTCGGCGACCTTGATTGTTTCGGTTGCGACAACGTGCTGTTTCGCTTCCTGCACAACAGTTTCTGCGACAGCCTCGGGATTTGGCAGCTTTTCGGCTGTCGCCAACGCTTTAGCCGGCGCCCGAAGTGCCTCCGCATCGGCCACGGTTTTGACCGCTTGTGCGGTGGTCTTGAGCCCCTGAAACGCGCGGGCGGCCATGCCCAGATCGACGAACGCGACCAACACGTCCACAGCAAGCCAGAACAGGCTCGGATCTTCGGAAGACAATGCATTGGCCTTCTCGAGCGCAGTGCCAGCCGCCGCCTGCGCGAGCATGAAATCGCGAAGGTGTGACGCTGCCATGCCGGCCGATAGGGTCGCGCCCGCGGTCGCCGCGAGCACAGCCACGGTACCGGTGCCGGCTGTGAGCATGCCGAGCCCGATGGCCAGCACACCAATGAGCAAGTTCTGGAACATGTCGTCTGCAGCATCGTTCGCACATTTGTCGCGAATCATGAGATCGAACACCGATCCATCGACAATGTTGAGCCGTTCGCGCGCCAGTTTCACCGCCCGATCAAATTTCCAAACGCGGGATGGCTTTTTATTGAACGCGCCTCGCGTCAGCTGAATCTTGCCAATGCGATCGTCTGCGACGCCGAGCAGATGTGACTGCGCTGTTGCATCGGGTTCGAGCAGCACAATGTCCAGCAGTAATTCATCGGCCAGCACAATCGGGAACTGCGCGGCGAGCGCGTCGCGCACCGTTTTCGCCAGCGAGGTCGCGGCGGCCCGGTGCGTCGCTGCATCGGACGGTTCGACATAGTGCACATGCATGCCGACACGAACAGCCTTGGGCGCGGCGGCGAGGCGTTCGACGCGCGAGTTCCCCAAGGTCGCCTTGTGCGGTGCCAACGCGGTCCGCAGTGCCGTGACGCCGGCAAGGTTGCCATAGCGATCGCGTTCCCCTTGAATGAGCGCTTCGTGCCGCTGCAATTCACTATAGGCTTCGGTGATCGCGGCCTTCTCGAACAGACTTTCGAATTCTGTTTTCTTATTGCGCCAATCCTTTGCGTTGGTGGAGTCGCCGCTTTCCGCAGCGTGTTCAGTGAATCGCTGCAGCGCTGCGGCCGATTGCGCCGATGCACCATATTTCGAATAGGGCATCGGCATGCCCATCCCGCCAGAGAGCGCTGCTTCAGCGGCTGATAGGCGCTGTTGCCCGATATACTCTTCGTAATTCTCCTCGAGCGACTCACTGCTCTCGAGGTCGTCGAGGAACGCGAAGTCGGCGTCGGTGACGGTTGGGACCGTCGCATCCTTAACCGCGAGTGGATCGATGCCGGTGCAACGCGATAACGCGAGCCCGCCGGATTGCATGCCCGCGATCGGGGGCGCGACCGGGCTGTCCTTGCCTAGCAGCATGCGCGCCATGCCGCCGATGGTCGTGCGATTGGCATCGCGTTCGAGCGCGCTTTCGCTCGCCGCTGTCGCGGCGGGGAGCGCGTTCCGCTGCTGCACGGTGTGCGCGAGCTCGTGCGCAATGAGCGCATCGCCGCGGAGCGTTCCAGGCTGGTACGTGCCCGGCGCGAACGCAACGTGCTCGCCGACGGCGAACGCATGCGCATCGAGTCGTGACGACAGTGCAGCGCCGGTGTGGTCAGCGTGCACACGCACGCGCCCGAAGCTTTCACCAAACCCGCGCTCCATGCGCGCACGCACCGCGCTGTCGAGCGGTTGTCCCGCGCCAAGCTGCGCATGCACTGAAGCTGCCGTCAGTGGCGCCGCCGTTTCCTCGCGACGCTGACCGAGCGCCATCGAGAAGCCGAGTGCGGTTTGTGCCGGCGTCGATTGCGCCTGCCCGGTTAACGGGTGCGTAGCAATCGCGGTCTTCGCGACGGCTGTTGCCGAACGCGGTGGCGCTGGCGCCGCCAACTTTGCTGCCCGCGCCGGCGGCTGTTTCAGCGCGCCCCCAGCGCCACGCAGCAGCGCACGATGCCTTCCGGCAATGGTATTCCCGTCACGTCAAACTGCACGCGGTCGACACGCACTTCGCTCTGGTTGAACGCAATGTGAAGCGTCGTTGCAAGTGTCGTGCGACCAAACACCTGCAGCGCAAACGTGGGTGTTGAGCGCCAGTTGTGGAATGAACGCGACGTGACCACGAACGGAATGCGGAGCGCGTCCATCAGCTCCCCGGACTGAATGCGTCCT
>JAYUWD010000236.1:0-1600 GCA_043753735.1 Gemmatimonadaceae bacterium | reverse complement strand
TGGCACCCTTGGCGGATATCGCAAGGAACGCCGCTACGGTCGGCTCGACTGCAGAGTGGCGCGCCGTGCCCTCGACATCGGACGCGGATACGAACAGCAGCGCGTATTTTTCGCCGACGAGGCAACGGCTATTGCTGCGGGCTACCACCCCTGCCGCGTTTGCATGCCCGACGAATACAAGGCATGGAAGGCACGGCAGAAGTAGGCTTGCGGTCGGTCAGCTTCCGTTCACAGTCGCTGCAGTCGCGTGAGTCGCGACTGCAGGTACGTTTTGCTACTTCCCGCGCTTGACCACCCGCAACTCTGAGATCGCCGCGCCGTCCTTTCTCGGATCGGACGCGCCCGAGTTGATCCCACTCTTGAAGTCGCGCACCACCGCCTGCCCCGCACCCATGCGCGTCGACGAGTAGTCACCGCGCATCACGATTACGTGGCCGCGCGCCTTGAGCTCGGCGCGGATGGAATCCGGGATCCGCGTTTCAAAGTTCACGTCGCAACCGGCGAACGTCTCTTTCGAAAAGCGCGGCGCATCGAGCGCGCCCTGCACGTTCATCCCGAAGTCCACGATGTTGGACACGAACTGTGCGTGCGCCTGCGCCTGATTCCATCCGCCCATGATACCGAAGGCGATGCGCACATCCCCCTTTTCCATGAACGCCGGAATGATCGTGTGCAGTGGACGCTTGCGACCGACGAGAAGGTTTGGGCTGTTCTTGTCGAGCGAGAAACCCCCACCGCGATTGTGCAGTGCGAATCCCGCGCCGCCGACTGCCAACCCTGATCCGAATCCAACGGTTGAGTAGTTGCTTTGAATGAGAGACACCATGTTTCCTTCTTTGTCGACCACGCTCAGATAGGTCGTGCCATTGTCGGTCACACTTGGGGTGCCCGCAGGCACATCGCATGTGGCCTTCGCGTCGTTGATGAGTGTTGCGCGTGCTGCGGCAAAAGACTTTGAGCGCATCGCTTCGACCGGAATCTTTGCAAAGCGTGGATCGGCGTCGTAACGCTGCATGTCGGCGTACGCGAGTTTTTTTGCTTCGATCATCAGGTGCAACGACTTTACGGTGTTGTGCCCCGACGCGGCAAGCGGAAACGTCTCCATGATGTTGAGCATCTCGAGCGCCGCAATGCCCTGGCCGTTTGGCGGCAACTCGTAGACGGTCCATCCGCGATAGGTAGTCGAGATCGGATCCACCCACTCACTGTCGAATTCAGCGAGATCGGCCGCAGTCATCGTACCACCATGAGTCTTTGACGTGGCGATGATTTTCTGCGCGACGGCGCCGCGATAGAACGCGGCCTTACCACCCGTTGCAATCTGCTTGTACGTCCACGCAAGATCAGGATTTCTGAACAGCTCGCCCACTTCGGGCACACGACCATTGATGAGAAAGGTCTTGGCCGTTGGGGCGTCCAATGCGACATCCTTGAAGCTGTCCTTCCAGTACACGCTCACCACTTCACCAACCGGAAACCCCGACTCGGCATAATCGATTGCTGGTGCCAGCACGTCAGCGAATGTCTTTCGTCCAAACTTTGTGAGCATCTTGTCCCAGCCATTCACGGCGCCCGGCACCGTCACCGCGTTGATGCCACG
>JAYUWD010000235.1:0-1601 GCA_043753735.1 Gemmatimonadaceae bacterium | reverse complement strand
CTCGAGACAGTGCTTCGCCTTGTGCGGCCGTGGTGACCTTCGCAAGCTCGTCGATGTCGGCACCGGCAATCCACGAATCGACCTTGCCACTCAAGAGCACTGCAGACGTGATCGTCGGGTCGCTTTCGATGAAACCGAAGATCCGTTCGAACACGGGACCGACGCGCGTGTTCAGGGTGTTGACGGGCGAGCCAGGCTGGTCGTAGACAATGATGGCCACACCATCTTCGACGTGCATCGTGATGCCGACATCAGCGTCGTGCACGACGCGTGGCTCATTACGTACGTCGCTTAATGCAAGCGTCATGCGCGCTCCACGATCATCGCGTGTCCCATGCCGCCCGCTGCGCATACGGTGAGCATTCCAAATTGTTTGTCGCGACGCGCGAGCTCGTTGCACAACGTAGTCAGCACGCGACCACCAGTGGCGCCGAACGGGTGACCGATGGACAGCGATCCACCCATCACATTCAGACGTTCGGGATCTATCTCCCCGGTCGCGACGCTGAAGCCGGCGCGTTTGGCCCACTCCACCGACGCGAGGCCCTGGATGTTGCTCAATACCTGCGCGGCGAAAGCTTCATGCATTTCCACGAGATCGATATCTCGCAACGAAAGGCCGGCACGAGCAAGCGCGATCGGGGCCGCGAGTACCGGTGCCTGCAACAACTGTTCTGCAGGGTCGACTGCGGCATACGCGTACGACTTGATGTACGCCAGTGGCGAGTAGCCCAATGCTTTTGCGCGCTCCTCCGACATCAATAGCACTGCAGAGCCACCATCGGTGAGTGGCGACGCATTTCCGGCCGTTACGCTGCCGTACTGCCGGTCGAAGGCAGGCTTGAGTGCTGCCAGTTGTTCGTACGACGTGTCGCTGCGGATACCGTTGTCGCTCGCCAGCATCTGCGTGAATTGGGGCGGCACGGGAATGGGTACGATTTCCGCTGCAAGACGGCCGTCCGCAGTACCGGCTGCTGCCTTCTGGTGCGAACCCAGCGCATAGCGATCCTGCGCCTCGCGCGAGATGCCATTCAGCTTGGCCATCTTGTCGGCGGATTGACCCATCGACTCCCCAGTACTCGGTTCGGCAATCGCAGGCGTGATCGGTATAAAATCCTTGGGTCGCAGGCGCGCGAGTGTGGCCACGCGTTGCGCCATCGACTTGGCCTTCGATGCGGCGACCAGCACGTCGCTCATCCCGCGTGAATGCAGAATGGGAACCTGTGTCAGCGACTCGGCGCCGCCAGCAATGGCAATGTCCGCGTGACCAAGTGCGATCTGATCGGCCGCATCGGTAATTGCCTGATTGGCCGAGGCGCATGCGCGGCCGACCGTGTATGCCTGCAATGTTTTCGGAAAGTGCGGCAGCAACGCGATTTCACGCGCGATGTTCGGTGCGATGACCGATTGCACCACGGTTCCGAAAACGAGAAGATCCACACTCGCGCCGTCGATGTTGGTGCGTTGCACCAGTTCGGCCACGGCAAAGCGGCCGAGTTCAATGGCCGTGTAGTTCCTGAGCGCCGTCCCAGATCGAGCAAAGGGGGTCCGAACGCCGGCGATGATCGCAACGCGGCGACCGTTTCCAAAGGTAGGCATTT
>JAYUWD010000234.1:0-5147 GCA_043753735.1 Gemmatimonadaceae bacterium | reverse complement strand
TGAAGTCACGGTGAGCCGTGCTGACGTGAGGCGAAAGGTGCGTTTCAGAGCCAACGCACCAATTCGCAACAAAGACCTGCTATCCGTTCAACATACGTCCGGAGGCAAGCTCCTGTTGAACCTCCCCGCGCGTTCAGTCCAGCAAACTTGCCGGGACGACACCGCCATTTTCGGCCATTTTTCGCAGTACTTGTTTGTGCAGCCAGATATTCATCGGTGCCGTGTCGTGCTTGTCGCCGGTGTAGCCGAGTTCGTCAGCCAGCTCACGCCGCTCCGCGAGACTGCTCTCCATTCCGACCAATTTCATGAGGTCGACGATGGACGTGCGCCAGTTGAGCTTTTCTCCATGCTGCGCTGCGAGCTGTTCCAGCACTGCTTCCACGTCGACAACAGTTGGAGCCTCGACGACCGCTGCAACCGGCGCGGAGGGAGCGGCTGGAGCCGCGGCGGCTACAGGCGGCACCGGGGCTGCCGAACCGAAAATCTTTGAAAATATTTTACCAAAAATGCTCATGTCATCCTCACGCCCAACGGCGCACGGTTAAAGAACTGTTCGAAAACTTCAGTGAAAAGCGACTGGGTCTGTTACGGTTTGCGCGCACTGGCGTTGGCGACGATGGCGATCTCTACGCGTCGGTTGGTCTGACGGGCCGCGTCCGTGGAATTGCTACCGAGTGGCTCACTCTCGCCACGACCGACCGCACGCAACCGCGAGGCTTGGACACCGGCGCCGGCGAGGTAGCGCGAAGCGGCCGTGGCGCGGCGTTCGGAGAGCGCCTGATTGTACTCGTTTGTGCCTTTGTCGTCGGTGTGGCCCACGATCATCAGATCGGTGTTCGGGTACTTGCCCAGGCTCGCTGCGAGGTTGCTGAGATTCTTCGCCGCGTCCGCGCGTACGACATCCGAATCGAAGTCGTAGAGCAATCCTGATTCGAATGTCACGGCGATCCCTTCCCCGACGCGTGCGACGGTCGCCCCCGGAATGGCTTGTTTGAGCTCCTTCGCCTGCTGATCCATCTGATGCCCGATGATTGCACCAACGGTGCCTCCCACCACAGCACCGATGATCACGCCACGCGTCGTCGAACCAGTCTGATTGCCAACGACACCACCAACGGCGCCCCCGGCAGCCGCGCCAATGGTGCCTCCTTTTGCCTTGTTGTTGAATGACGCGCAGGCAGAACCGTTCACCACGAGAAGGCCCATGAAAAGAACCCGTGCCGTTGTGGATTTCGACGGGAACCGTCCTGACGCAAAGAGTGGCGTACTTTGTGGCGATTGCATGAAAGCCTCCGCAGGCGGGGTTGAGCAAGAGTAGACTCGCGCACGCGAGGTGGTGTGCGGCCGTCGGAATCGACCATCATAGGCAGGTGCGAATTCCGTGCCGCACCATGCTGACCCCGCCACACCCCACCCCACCACGCCCTGTCCTGGTGCTGTGATGCCGGGCAATTTCGTGTGCAAGGTGGGCCGGGCCTCCCCATGCGCTTTTTTCGTCGCTCCAGACACGCCGCGTTCGCGCTCGCAGCCTCCGGCTCTGGTCCGCGACTTTGTCGATCTGGCCACACAGAGCGGAAGATCACGCATCGTCGTCTTCGGCATGGCGAGCGAGGAAGGCCAGACCGGCGGCGAAGCGAAGGCGCGCGACTTTCGCGCCCTGGGCGCCAATGCGATCAGTCTGTGGGTGCAGCGTGCTGACGCCGACGCAGACTCCATCGTGCAGGCGGTGCGCGCCGCAACTGCGATCTGGTTTATTGGCGGTGATCAATCCAAACTCACCGCTGCACTCGGCGGATCGCGCACCGCAACGGCCATTATCGAGCGCTATCGCGGCGGCGCAATCATTGGCGGAACATCCGCCGGCGCCGCCGTCATGTCGGCAGTCATGATCACTGGCAACGAACGACAGCCCGACGCATTCCGCCCCGATACCTCACTCAGTCTCGGCACCATCGATCGCGACAACATCGGTACCGCGTCCGGTTTTGCATTGGTCGACAACGCCATCATCGACCAGCATTTACTCCGACGCCGTCGTCACAATCGCCTGATCAGTCTCGTCCTGGAACGCGAGCCCCATCTCGCCGTCGGCATCGATGAGTCGACCGCGCTGATCGTGTCGCCCGACGGCAGTTGGCGCATTGCGGGCGCCAGTGTCGCAGTCATGTACGACGCGCGCAAAAGTGCGATCACCACTGCCGGCATGGCACTCGGCGCCTCGGGGATGACCATGCACGTCCCGCCAGCCGGCAGTCGGTTCGATCCAAACACCGGAGTTGCCACACTTCCAACCGCACGATAGGACGGTGGATCGCGGCTATGGCTCCACCTTCTTCGACTCGGCGGCAGAAGTCGAAAACTTGTTCCCCATGCTGCCATGGCGACGCGCCGCTTCGGCGTGCTTCATCGCCGCCTCGTGCTGCCCGTGCTCATCGTGATGGGCGGCCTGCAAATGATGATGCGCGGCAGCCTGATACTGCGCGGCGGCCTGAAAGTGGTCGCTATACTGGCCGCTATGGTCAGTGCCTGAATGTTGAGACTTGTCGCCCATGATTGTGTGCCTGGTGAAGTGAGCCCACTGAAAGCGCGGCCACTGCGCGCTTTGCCTACCAGTCGCAACAACGGTGCCGAAGTGCCGCACCCGCCACGGACTCCCCAGAACGATTGTCAACTGATACTTTCGCTTCGAACCCTTACCCCACCTTTCCATGCCCGTTCGTCGCCACGCGCTCCTTGCCGCTGCGCTCGCCTCGCTGACTTTCACCGCGTCGTTGCGCGGCCAGCTTCCCGGTCAGAAAGCTCCGGGTGCACCCACCACGCTGACGCCGCAACAGAAAGCGGCACGCGAGGTCTACAAGGAGCTCGTGGAGATCAACACGGTCGACTCCGTCGGCGACGTCACCAAGGCGGCTCGTGCCATGGCGGCACGTTTCATCGCGGCGGGATTTCCGCAGTCGGATGTGCAGGTACTCGTTCCGCCCGATCGGCCAACAAAGGGAAACCTGATCGTCCGCTATCACGGCAAAGGTCAGGGGAAGCCGTTGCTGCTTCTCGCGCACCTCGACGTCGTCGCGGCGCTGCGCACTGATTGGCCGCGCGATCCGTTCATCATGGTTGAAGAGAACGGATTCTTTCTCGGACGCGGCACGTCGGACGACAAGTCGATGGCGTCGATGTTTGTCGCGAACCTTCTGCGCTACAAACAGGAAGGCTACGTACCGCAGCGCGATCTCATTCTTGCACTGACGGCTGACGAAGAAGGGGGCGGATCGAACGGTGTCTCGTGGTTGATCAATAATCACAAGGGACTGATCGACGCCGAGTATGCGATCAACGAGGGCGGCGGCGGAACGCTCAAGGATGATCAGCCACTGTTTCATTCGGTGCAGGCCGCCGAGAAAGTACCGGTGAACTTCACGTTGACCGCACTCAACACCGGCGGTCATTCCAGTGTGCCGCGCAAGGACAATGCGATCTATCAGTTGGCCAACGCGTTGGCGAAGCTCGAGAAGTTCGCGTTCCCGGTTGAGCTCAACGACATCTCGAAGCCGTTTTTCGAGCAGACCGCAAAGGTCGAGATGCCCTCACTCGCCGTGGCGATGCGCGCCATCGTCGCAAACCAGAAGGACTCGGCGGCTGCCCGCATCATCTCTACCGACCCGCGTTACGCATCCATGTTGCGTACGACATGCGTGGCGACACGTTTGGCCGGTGGCCACGCCGACAATGCACTTCCGCAAACAGCCGTGGCAACCGTGAACTGCCGCATCGTGCCGACGTCGAGCATGGAAGATGTGAAAGCCACGATCGAACGCGTGATTGCAGACAGCGGCGTGAAAGTCGCGTCGCGCGGCACGCGTGGTGACCGCTTCGGCCAGAAGACGATTGCGATCGATCCGGGGCTGCTTGCTGCTACGACGGCATTGACCAAGAAGATGTTCAACGACGTCCCTGTGATTCCGACCATGTCCACCGGCGCAACGGACGGCGCCTATCTCCGCTCAGCGGGAATACCAACGTACGGTGTGAGCGGGATCTTCTCGGCGCCGGGCGAAACGAATGCGCATGGTCGCGACGAGAAGTTGCGCATCAAGTCGTACTATGACGGACTCGCGTTTCTCTACGAGCTGGTGAAGCAGGTATCCGGGGCGCCGGGCAAGCCGATTTCGTGAACTGCGCGCGAGTCATGGCGCGGAGGTCGAGACGCGCGCATACTAGCGTTACACGTCGAGTATGCGACGCTGACCGGCGTCATGTCGCGCCCACCTTCCGAGAAGGATTCAGGAACCGCGGATGATTGCGCGTGCCCGCGCCAGTGCGAGACGATGGAGTCGTTTGCCCCTGGCACTGGGGTTGGCGGTGCAGTGGTCGTGCTTTAGCGGGTCGGGATACGGATCCAACGCGTCATCGCCATATCTGATGGTGTTGCCGCAGGTGGTGCAGCTTCGCGCCCCGCCGTCTGGCACCATATCGTTTCGCCTCGAAGCGATCGCGACCGACGCGAGCGGGCAGTCAACGTCCCCAGGCACGTTGACGTGGACGTCAAATCCAGTCGGTGCCACGTTCGTGTCGACGGGTGCAGAAACCATCGTCACGCTGCCTCTGTCAATCGCGCCCGGCGACGTTATTCGCCTGAACGCAACGAATCGCACGAACGATGGATATGCCTTGGTGCTGGTCACGTCGCCGCCCGCCCCGGCAAACGATGAAGTGCGGGCGGAGATCGTTGTCGACGACGACCCAACCTTGCTGCTCAACTCCGGCGCCGTTGGATCGGGTTGCAGCTCCGACCTGCTGCGTGCGTTTGTCGGGAGTGCACCGCTCGGCAACTGGACAAGTGATGGAGCGTGTGACCGCTACGAGGGCGACGTCTTTTCGGTGAGTCGCCGCCCGCTCCTCGTGCAGCCGATGCCGTGGACGACTGGGCAGGACGTCGTTGATGCGAGCGCGGCGGAGAAGGCTTATCAGCTCCCACTCAAGGTGATCTTCAGTGTTCCCACGGCCGATCGAGCAGCGGCGGTCAGCGAGCTGAACTGGTCACTCTTGTTGGCCGAGGGTGTTTTTCATGACATGCGCATCGGCATTTCATTTCCGCCGATGCTCACGACGAAGATCTTTGCCGACACGTTCGAGCTTCGGACGTGCGA
>JAYUWD010000233.1:0-5155 GCA_043753735.1 Gemmatimonadaceae bacterium | reverse complement strand
TCGCTTGCCGACCTTGTACTCATCCCAGAACGCCTGATTCATGGCGAGGATGATCCCTTCGTGTCGCAGCACGATCACCGCCGAGAGGTCGGTGGGTGTGGCCTTGAGCACGTCGGTGTACTGCTTGGCCCACAGTCCCGCGCGGATGACACCCGCGCCGCTGTCCGCGCCGGGGACGTCAAAGAGTACACGATGTTTTCCCGTGATTTTGCGGGTCCAACTCGTGTCCCATTCCGGATCAGCGGCTGTCAACGTCGTGTCGTCGAACTCGGCGGCCAGTGTGTCGATCGCATCGCGAGTCTGCTCGCGCATGCGCGGCGCCGCGTGCAACAGTGAAGGGGCCGACGACATGGTGGCCGCGCCGAGGGCGAGACGTTGTAGAAACTGACGACGATCGGATGACATAAGGCTCCAGAGGACTGCGGAGAGCGGGGGGATGGTTCGACAAATTTTGAGGGAAGGGTAAAACAAAAGAAACTTACGTCGCTCTCTCGAGCAACGACGTCTCCGATCGCAGCACGCTCGCGACCGCGCGGGGGCCGAAGGCATCCCCGCATTCCACCGCGCGGCGCAGCCGGGCGATCTTCGGCACAGGATGCAAGTCGCAACTCCGGCTACCAAATCCAAGCGGAAACAGACGGAATCTTAGTTACGATCAAAGATCGAGGTACACTTCCTCTGCACGGCTTGGCGTGGCGCGGAGCCATCTAGCCGTGCGTTGCGCGCGTTCGGCGTTGACCCATTACCGGCTGCGAATGAGCTGGAAGTCCGAATCGATCAGCACATCCGCCACGGCCGCCTGTCTCGCAATGATCTCGTGCTCGATCATCAACAGCTGCGCGATGATCGGCGCGTCGATGTCGCGGTTGCGAATGCGTCGGCGTTCTTGCGTGTCCTCGTGCGTTGCTTCGAGGAAAATGCGAACATCGAGATCATCCAATTGCAACACATACGTCCCTTCGACAATCAGCAATTCAAACTCTGCGAAATTGAACGTCTGCGTCATGAACCGATTGCCGGGATAGTCCACCAGCGGTGCGACAACGTCGCTCGCGCGCGCGCGAAAAGCCGCGATGTGCGACGCGATCAACGCCAAGTCCACTTCGTGCACGCCGACGTTATCGAGACTCTCGATCCGATGTTCGTGATTTGTCCGTGGCGGCAGAAAAAAGTAGTTGTCCTGATTGAGCACCAACGTTCGCAGCCCAGCGTCGTTGCACGCGCGAGCGAGTCCGTCAGCCGTCATCGACTTGCCGCTCCCCGATTCACCCGCCACACCAACTACGCGGCGCTGTGTGGTATTCGATCGCCAGCGAACATTGAGCAGTGACAGCAGTTGCTGCGCCAAACCCTCTGAAGACTCACGACGATCGGCCAGAATATGCTCGCTCATGAGGCAAAGAAGTGTTGCGTCGATGGGTGTGATGCCAGACGAAGGAAGACGATTCCCGACGCCGAATAAGCCATTTGCGGGGTGCCGCGTGCCTCGCCGGTCACGCCGTGCAGGTACTCCTCAAAACCGAACGCCTGTCCGTCGCCCACGCGTCGTTCGGCGAGCAGCTGAAGGCGGCCCAGTGCATCCATCATCCCGGTCTGCGCAAACGCGAGCCCCAGCCATCCGAGCCAAATCGGCCAGATACCACCGTTGTGGTACTCATGCGGCACGTTGCGGAACTCGTGCAGGTGATAACGACGCAGTGCGGGCCAGCGCGGATCAGACGCGTCGATCACAGGATGAAAGACCGGCGGGAGTTTGTCGTGGTCCAGAAACGTTTGGGCGATCCAGTTGAGCGCAGCAGCGCCCAACTTTGGCGCAACCCCCGACAGCGCGAGCAGACTCGAGGCCGCCAAGTCGAACATGTCCTGCGAACCAACCGGCGAGAGCGACGCAACCGGATGCCCGCGTTCTCGCGCCGGATCGAGCCAGTAGCGCGCCTCGATCGTTTCACCGATCTGCTCGGATTTCCTGAGCCAGGACGGCTCGTTGTAGGTCGCCCCCAGCAACCGCAGCCCCCAGGCCCGCAGCAGCTGATCGTAGAGAATGTAGCCCTCGTAAATGTATTCGTCGGCCCAGTTCCCACCGGTGGGGATGTACAGCAGATGGCGTCCGTTGTACTCGATACCGTTAAGCAGGCGCACCACGGCTCGCGCCGAGTCGCGGAATGCCTCCGCGTCGAGAACGCCGGCGCGAGCGCCAAGGCCGATCCCGATCAGATACCAGGTCGCGGAATCGATGCGGGGAGCCAAGGTACCAAAGCTGACGTGCGGCGGCGCGTCTGGGCGCACTTCGAAGTTCGACGCGATCTGTCCCTCGGCGCCTTGCAGATCGCGCAATCGTTCAAGTGATCGGACGAATCCGCGCGAAACGATCTCGTCGCCGAGGAGCAGCCCGGCGATTCCCGCCATCACCGCATCGCGCGCAAAGACCGCCCGATAGTTTGCCGTCGACGCCAGCGAGGCGTGTATGCCGTCGGGGCCGCTGAGGGCGCGCAGAAGCGCCAAAGCTTCCGAATTGCGTCCGCTCTGGACATTCACTGCTGCCTCACGCGAAAATTGCCCATGAAGAATCCTGAAGTCGTTGCGCCCACGAGACCGATTCTCTCGTTCTGGCAGATCGTCAACATGAACATCGGATTCTTCGGAATCCAGTACAGCTTCGGGCTCCAGCAGGGGAACATGAGTCCGATCTATCGCTATCTGGGGGCGGACGAGGCGAATCTGCCGTTCCTGTACCTGGCCGGTCCGATCACGGGGCTCATTGTACAGCCGATCATCGGCTCCATGAGCGACCGTACGCTCAGTCCACGTGGACGACGCACGCCGTATTTTCTGATCGGCGCGATTCTCTGCTCGCTGTCGCTGTTTGCCATGCCCTTCAGTCGCTCACTGTGGATGGCGGCGGGGATTCTCTGGATCCTCGACGCTGCGAACAACATCACGATGGAGCCGTATCGCGCGTTTGTTTCCGATCGGCTCGACAGCGCGCAAACGTCGCTCGGTTTTCTCACGCAGAGTGCGTTCACGGGACTCGGACAGACACTTTCGTACATCACCCCCTCCCTGCTGGTGTTCATGGGGATGAATCGCGATGCCGTAAACGATCGTGGCATCCCAACGATCACAATGCTCGCATTCATCATGGGGGCTGCGTTCTCGATTCTGTCGATCCTCTGGTCGGTGAAGACGACGCCGGAACTGCCGCTGACTGCCGACGAACGAAAAAAGATCGAGGCAATGCCCAAAGGCATCAGTCACACGCTGAAAGAAATCGCGGATGCCGTTCGCGCAATGCCATCGACGATGCGCCAGATGTCGGTGATGATGTTCTTTCAATGGTACGCGATGTTCTGCTACTGGATCTACATTGCGCCGGCACTCGCGCTCACACTTTTCAATACCAAAGATCCGCTCTCCCCCGGATTCCGCGAAGCGGGGCTGGTCACGGGTCAGGTGGGTGCGTTCTACAATTTCATCGCCTTCGTTTCTGCGTTTGCGATGGTGCCAGTGACGCGGCGCATCGGCGCGAAGTGGATGCATGTGATTGCACTCGTGGCAGCCTCGGTGTCCATGCTTGCGATACCATCCATTCAAAGTCGCGCGCTGCTTTTCGTTCCGATGGTTGGCATTGGGTTGGCATGGGGGAGCATGATGGGCAACCCGTATGTCATGCTTTCAAACGCGATCCCAAGAGACCGCGTCGGTGTTTACATGGGCGTATTCAACATGTTCATCGTGATCCCGATGCTCATCCAGAACGTTACCTTGCCGTTCTTCTACAATCCGCTGCTCGGCGGCAACCCGTCCAATGTCATTCGACTCGCTGGCGCGCTGCTCGGGTGCGGCGCAATTGCGTGTGCATTCGTGAAGGTTTCCAAGGAGCGGGATGCAGCGATCCCGATCGCGATGGGGGGACATTGATGACGAGGCACACAGCGCCGCGAATCTGCGCGCAACAGCTGCGAGTTCTTGCAAACGCCGGCGCAACTGTTGCGACGGTGATGATGGCGTTTCCCCTGCTGTTGGAAGCGCAAGCGACCAAGCATGCGTACGACCCCGCGCACGATCTTGGTCCGCTGTTTCATGATGTGCAGATGGCGTCGGTGTTTCCCGACTCCAAGTCGTTTGTCGACAGCAAACCGCGGGAAGCACCAAAGGCAGTCGTTGCGATGTATCGCGCCGAGAAGGACAAGAAAGGGTTCTCACTCCAGGCCTTCGTCACCAGGCACTTCGAAGCGCCCAAGGCTGTCGGCGGCGAGGTGCGAACTGATGGCGCACAGAGCATGGAGCAGCATATCACATCGCTCTGGCCCGTGCTTACGCGCGCGAAGGATTCGGTCGACGCGCGTTCGTCGCTGATTCCGCTGCCGTTTCCGTATGTCGTGCCCGGCGGGCGATTTCGCGAGGTGTACTACTGGGATTCGTACTTCACGATGTTGGGTCTTGTGCAAAGCCGGCGCACAGATCTCGTAAAGAACATGCTGGACAACTTCGCGCATCTGATCACGACCGTTGGCCATATTCCCAATGGCAATCGTTCGTATTACCTGAGTCGCAGTCAGCCACCATTCTTTGCGGCAATGGTTGGGCTCTACGCAGAGGCCACTGACAGTACAAAGGCGTTTGCGTATCTCGCGGCAATGCAAAAGGAGTACGCATTCTGGATGGCCGGTGCCGCCAATGTGAAGGCTGGGAGTGCGTCCCGTCGTGTCGTGCGACTCGCAGATGGCACGTTGCTCAATCGCTACTTTGACGACTTACCAGAGCCGCGCCCCGAGTCGTATCGCGAAGACTTCAAACTGGCCGAGTCACTTTCTGAACCCGCAAAGCGTGCGCTATTCACGAACATTCGCGCGGCCGCTGAAAGCGGTTGGGATTTCTCGAGCCGCTGGATGCGCGACCCAAAGGATTTGCGCACGCTCGAAACAACCGAACTCGCACCGGTCGATCTGAACAGCTTGCTGTACCACGCCGAACGAACGATCGCCGCGCTGCTGGCGCTGCGGAACGGAAAGGGAGACGTCGCGGCCAGTGCAAAGTTTGCGTCGGCCGCAGACTTGCGCAGAGCCGCGATCCGCAAGTACGCCTTCGACAACACAGAGGGGTTTTTCTACGATGTGCGCTGGCGCACTGGCACACCGGAGCGCTCACGGCCCAC
>JAYUWD010000232.1:0-15508 GCA_043753735.1 Gemmatimonadaceae bacterium | reverse complement strand
CTGGGCGCGCTCAAGGCCGACAACATCGTCGAAGTCACGGCCGTGGACGGCACGGTCACGCACTGGCAGGGCAAGTCGGTCATTGTGGCGACAGGGTCTATTCCGGTCGAACTCCCGTTTCTTCGCTTCGACGAACAGCGGGTGTTGTCGAACGTTGGCGCACTGATGATTCCCGAAGTGCCCAAGCATCTCATCGTGGTGGGCGGCGGTGTAATCGGTCTCGAGCTTGGCTCAGTGTGGCGTCGACTTGGTGCCAGGGTGACCGTCGTCGAGTTTGCGCCGACAATTCTTGTGGGCAACGATGACGATATCGTGAAGGAAGCCGACCGGACGTTCCGCAAGCAGGGTCTCGATATTCACACGGGCACGAAGGTGACGGGTGCCGATGTGCGCGCAGACGGCGTGACGATTCGCGTGGAAAAAGACGGCGCGACGTCATCGATCGATGCCGACTACGTGCTCGTGTCCGTGGGTCGCAAACCGTTGCTGCGCGGTATCGACGCGGCGGCGCTTGGACTGGCGATCGGTGCGCGTGGTGAGATCATCGTTGATGATCAGCAGCGCACGAACTTGCCGAATGTGTTTGCGATTGGGGACGTGTGCGGGGGCAAGCTGCTCGCGCACAAAGCCGAAGAAGAAGGGGTGATCGCCGCCGAAGTGATTGCCGGCAAGCCGGTACACATGCACCATCGCACCGTGCCCGGCATCGTTTACACCTGGCCCGAGATCGCGACCGTAGGGCTCACGGAACAGGAAGTGAAAGCGAGCGGACGTGCTTACCGCGTGGGCAAGTTCCCGTTCAGTGCGAACGGTCGGGCGCGCTGCATGGGCGAAACGACCGGCTTTGTGAAGTTCGTGGTGGACAAGGACACGGACGAAATCCTGGGCTCACACATGATTGGACCGAATGTCTCCGACCTGATGGCCGAAGTCGTACTCGCGATGGAGTACCGTGGCAGCGCGGAGGACATCGCGATTACGGTGCATTCGCATCCGACGCTGAGCGAAGTGACGAAAGAGGCGGCGCTGGCGGCGTTGGGTCGCGCAATTCATATGTAGCACCGGCATCAAACTGCAAAATCTCGCGCGGGGAACGCAGGTGGCGGTACCAGCGCTATTCCCGACCCCGCCTCCCAAAGCAAAGCGCCCCGTGAAGACAGGTCTTCTCGGGGCGCTAGTGCGTTGGAATGGAGCGAGGTTAGAAAATCAGTTTGCCGACCACAAGACCAAGCGCAAACAAACCGGCCCCGATCGCGACGACGGTGTTCATCGAAAGTCCGCGCTCGGCGACGACGGCGGTCGCACGCGACGTTGCGGTCGCGGTCTGCGTTTCAATGCGCTTCTCCGGCAACGCCGCCATGATGTTGGCCGCGACGTACGCAGGCGTCACCATGCGTTTGCGTCGTTCGGTCTCGCCGGCGATCCGATTCCAGAGTTCCACCTGTTTGCTGTCGGCGCGGCGCGCGTCGACTTCAGTCACATCCCCATCCAGCCACTGATTGATCGCAACTGCCGCCCCGTCCGCTGCTGTCATTGTGCCGGGAAGAGGCACTTCGCGATCGGCGAGCGGTCGGTCGGCCTGCGGACGCTCGCCGGTGGCATCGCGGTTCTCCGGATTCTGGCCGGCATCTGCACGGCCTTCGTTCGCTTCGTGTCGGTCGAGCATCAGGCGTATTTCTCCTCGAGCAGAGCCTGAAGGGATTCGCGTGCCCGATGCACGCGCATCTTCAGAGCGCCTACGGTGGTGCCCAGAAGGTCCGCCATCTCTTCGTAGGAGCGTCCTTCAACATGTTTCATGATGAAGGCTTCCCGGAGGGATGGGGCCAGCTGCGAGAGGGCAGAATCGAGGTCTGATCGCAGTTCAGTGCGGTCGAGATCCTCATCGGGACTCGCGAAGCTGGAGGGCTGATCGTCTTCGTCGTAGCTCAGGTGCGTGCGCCGAATGTTCTTCAGCCAATCCTTGCACCCGTTTGCAACGATCCGAAACAACCAAGCGTCGAAGCGGCCACGCACCTCAGTGAGGTGGTGATACGCTTTAATGAACGACGTCTGAAGAATGTCCTCGGCGACATCCGGACTACCCGTCATGCCGAGTGCGTGACGATACAGCGGATCGCTGTACCGTCCGATCAGCGTCGCGAAAGAATCGCGATCTCCCGCAATGACCCGCGAGATGACGTCCTGGTCCGAATCGACTTCTGAAAGCTGAGATACTGGTTCCGTCATTTTCACCGCGCTAGGATAACGCTGTATGACGGGGACCGACACCCCTGCTGACCACGGAATCGTTGAGGACATCGTTGCTTCTCGTCTCGTAGTGTGGACGAACCGACTTGAGGGAGGTCACACGACCTGCTGAGAGAGTATCGGCACATGGTCAAACGCACTCCAGTGAAAAGTTCGAATTTGTGACGCATGCTCGTTGAACCGCGGTGGCGGATACCGGACTTCGCCCCCGGTGGCAGGCGCAATTCCGGTCTGGGCCGAAGCCGTCACATCGTTCAAAGCCTCCTTCACAGACCGCACCAGCCCGCACGGCACGCCCACCGCCTGTAACCGTTCAATCCACACTGCGGCGTTTTCAGTTGCTATCAACGCCGTTATGTCGCCCACAATTTCATCCCTGCGAGACAGACGGCCGGCGTTGGTCATCAGATCAGAAGACTCGGCCAGCCGGTCGAGGCCCAGCGCCCTTGTTGCCGCCAACCACTGCGAATCCGATCCAACCGCGATGACCAGTGGTCGGTCTGCCGCAACGAAAAGCTGATACGGCACAAGGTTGGGATGCGCATTGCCCCAACGCTTGGCGCCGTCTCCTGAGACTAATGTGTTCTGTGCAACATTAATCAGGGCAGCCGTCGCGCTGTGCGACAGCGAAATTTCCAGCTGCCGATCTGAGGCCGCCGCACCCTTCCGTCCGATTAGCGCCGCGAGGATCGCCACGGCCGCGTCCTTGCCAGTTATGACGTCGGCAAGAGCAACACCAGTCTTCATTGGAGAACCCTCCGCCGCTCCGGTGATCGCCATCCAACCCGATTCGGCCTGAATGACAAAATCGTAACCCGGGCGCGAACTCCCTGCACCGAAGCCAGAAATCGTGCACCATATAAGGCGTGCGTTCGTCGCCAGTTCCGCGCCTTTATCGAGCTTGTAACGAACCAACGCTCCGGGGAGGAAGTTGTCGATCACCACATCCGACTCCGCGATCAACAATCGAGCCAAGGCCGCGTCGTCCTGATGCTTGAGGTCCAGCGCTATTGAAAGCTTGTTCCGATTGATGCTCAAATAGTAGGCCGATTGCCCCTCCGCATCAAAAGGAGGCCCCCACCCACGGGTGTCATCTCCTGAGCCAGGATGTTCGACCTTAATGATCTGAGCCCCAAGATCGCCCAACATCATGGTACAGATAGGCCCGGCAAGAATCCTGGAGAGGTCAAGTACACGTATGCCTTTGAGCGGAAGTGTCGTCATGATGATTTGTATATGTCTTTTTAGTGATATACACTAATCCACGAAATACTTCAAGGCGTGGCTCATAACGAAGAATGCCCAAATCGGTTCCCCTCGCCAACTATTAAAAGCAAAGGGCTGTACGACTTGCGTAGATGACTGGAAATCATATAGTTACCCCCATTCTGGACGACCCGGAAGCCATGGCTGGTACCCCTCCCCCGACTATGCCGCCATTCTGTTTCGGTTCGCCGCTACCCCCATGTTTGGCGGAAGGAGTGCGTTCGACCCATGGCCGATAAGCCGCAGGCTGACGACGACACGATCATTGAGGGCGACGCGCCCCCAGCCAGTCCACCGCCACCGCGCCGCGGACCTGGTCATCGGGCCGCGGATGCTCGTGACACGGCAGCCGAAATGGCTCAGCGTGCGCACGAAATCAGCCTCGAGGCTGGTAGCAAGATGGCTGGAGCAATGCGCGAGGTAATCGGTGCTGCTGCCGGTTTCAGTGCATTCGCCATCGAAAGTGCCCGCGATCTCGTGCATTACATGGTTCGGCGTGGCCAAATGGGACAGGAAGAAGCCGAGGTCCTGATAGGACAAGCGGAGGCGGCCTACATCGCCAAGCACGGCTCGCTCCCGAAACCTGAACCCAAGGCGCCGCCGCCAAAGCCGATTCCGCTCGGTCAGATGCCCAAGGCAGTTGCAGCGCCCGCCGCGGCCGCCGAAGCCGCGCTCGAAGCGCGCGCGGCAATGCGGATAGAACCGCAGCAGCGTCCGGCCGACAAGACTCCGGCGGTGGTCGCCAAAGTCGCACCGCCCAAAGTCGAAAAGGTGCCGGAAAAGGTGGTGGAGCCGGTGCCCGAGGCACCTGCCCTCAAAACTCCTTCCAAGCCGGTGGTTCAAGTTGCAGCGCAGCCGGCCGTACATGGCCACGCTGCTGCAGCGAAGGCTGCCCACTCCAAGCCCGTCGCCAAAGTTCCGGTAAAGTCGGCTCCCGTGGCCAAGCCCGTAGTCAAGGCAGCACCGGCCAAAGCGGTTCCGGTCAAAACCGCTCCGGCCGCCAAGCCCGTGGCCAAAGCGCCCGTGAAAGCGTCGGCAAAAGCTCCGGCCAAGGCGGTTACCAAAGCTCCCGCCAAGCCGGTGGCAAAAACAGCCGTCAAAAAAGCTACCAAGAGGTAGCCTAGCCGCAGCCGGGCGGCTCGACCGACTGGGCCTGACATGACGGAACAGCCAACCGTCGGCCCGCTGATCGCGTCGGCGCCGACACGCCTCGACTTCGGCGGAGGGTGGACAGACGTCCCGCCCTTCCCCGAAGAGCGGGGCGGTTTTGTTTGTAATCTCGCCATCGATCGGCGCGCGACGGTCACGATCACCAGCGATCCGTTCGCACCCGCAGCGGGATTCGTCGACCAGCCCCTCGTGGCGGCTGCGTTCCGTTGTGCCGCGCGCGAAGCTCGCTTTCCGACGGTTCAATCAGTCTCGCTTCTTTCCGACTTTCCATTGGGCGCCGGATTAGGCGGGTCGTCCGCGGCCGGGGTCGCGCTCGCGGCCGCATGCGCGGCACACCAACACCGGAAACTCGACACGCAGGCACTCGCGGAGTGGAGCCGGGCCGTCGAAGTGGAGGAGCTGGGGGTCGCCGGTGGCCGGCAGGACCACTACGCCGCGGCGTTTGGCGGCGCACTCGGCATTACCTTCGCCGCTGAAACTTCGGTTGAACGAATTCCGCTTTCCAGCCAAACCATCCGTTCGCTTGAATCCCGCTGTGTACTCGTCTACACCGGCGAGTCGCGCATCTCTGGCACTACGATTTCTGCGGTACTGAACGCCTATCGTGATCGCGTTCCGCGTGTCCTCGTCGCACTCCACCGCATGAAAGCGCTGGCGATGCAAATGCGCGATGCGCTGGCCATTGGCGACGTTGACGCGCTCGCCGCGCTTGTCGATGAACATTGGGTGCACCAGCGGTCACTTCATCCCGGCATCACAACAGCACGAATCGAAGCTTTGGTGAACTCCGCCCGACGTGCAGGCGCGACGGGCGCGAAAGCACTCGGCGCATCAGGTGGGGGCTGCGTCATCGTATTCGCGCCGGACGAAGCAGTCGCGCCAGTGTCCAAGGCCGTCGCCGAGTGGGGTGAACTACTACCATGGACTTTCGCGCGCGAGGGTGTGCGTGTGGAACGCCGCACGGGGTAGGCGGACCAACGGCTCGCGCGGATGCAAATGTCCATATGCGTGAAGTCGCACCGGCGTGAAGTCGCTCGGGCACGAACTTCCACAGGCGTGAATGCACTGCCGCCGTCGCGCTCATGGCGGTAAGCTCCGACTCCGCTCCCATTCCTGTGCACACACACGTCCCGCTCGACCCAGTGGCGCTCACTGAAGCGCTTGTCGCGATCGACTCGCGCAATCCCAGCCTCGTGCCAGGTGCGCCGGGGGAGACAGCGTGCGCGCGCTTTTTGGGCGATGTGCTGCGAGCGTGGGGCTTCGCCGTATCGGTGCAGGATGTGGCACCGGGACGCCCGAACGTCGTGGCGCGCATCGGGCCAACTGGACGATCGCCGCTGGTGTTGAATGGGCACCTCGACGTGGTGGGCACCGACGGAATGCGCCATGAACCATTCGTGCCGACACAGACCGGCGGCAATTTGTTCGGACGCGGTTCAAGCGACATGAAGAGTGGCATCGCTGCGATGTGCGTGGCTGCCGCCCGCGCCGCAGCACGCGGTTCACTCGCGAGTGAAATCATCGTCACGGCGGTGTGCGACGAGGAGTACGAATCGATCGGCACCCGCGCGCTGATCGATGGTGGGCTGCGCGCGTCAGCGGCGATTGTGACGGAGCCGACGCGGCTTTCCGTATGTCCGGCGCACAAGGGATTTGCCTGGATCGAGGTCGTGGTGCGCGGTCAGGCCGCGCATGGCAGCCGTCATGACGTGGGCGTCGATGCAGTGCGACACGCCGGATTGTTGCTGGCGGCACTCGATCGTTTCGAGCGCGAAGTGCTGACAAAACGCGCGCATCCGCTGCTCGGTCGACCTTCGCTGCACGCGGCGATGATTGCCGGCGGTACCGGATGGTCTACCTACGCCGACAAGTGCACGCTGCGCATCGAACGGCGCACCATCCCCCACGAGACGACGGAGTCAGTGCTAAACGAGATCACTGCACTGTGCAACGAACTTTCGCGCTCCCGTGCAACATTCGATGCGACCGTATCACTCGTCTGCGCGCAACCGCCGAGCGATCTGGGGACCGATGCGCCGCTGACGCGCGCTGTCGTTGCCGCAACGCAGCAGCATGCACTCGGAGGCACCGTCGAAGGGTTATCCTGCTGGACCGATGCAGCGCTCTTCAATGCTGCTGGAATTCCGGCGCTCTGCTTCGGCCCGGGAGACATTGCGCGAGCGCACTCTGCCGAAGAGTGGGTCGAGTGCAAACAGATCGAGCAGGCGACCACGGTGCTCGAGCAAGTGTGCGCATCGTGGGGACGTTAACCGGACAGTCATGGCAGCAATGTCGGTAGCAGACTATGATCGGCTTGAGCGTGCGATCGTCGATGGGCGGCGGTTGTCCTTGTGGCGTCGCGGAACCGAATTTCTCGTCATCCCTGAGCGGCTCAAGCTCGCGAATGGACGCGAGGTCGTCTTGGCGCGCCATCCGTCCACCGGTCAGCGCATGGAGTTGTTCATCGACGAACTCGACGCCATCGAGATGATCCGTTGACGGCCCACCATCCGCTGGTCTCCGTGTACGCCGACGAATCGTGTCTCGGCAACGGGAAAGCAGGGGACACTCCTGGTGGCTTTGGGGCGCTCGTCGAATTCAAGAAAGGCGATGGTCCGATTCAGCGGTTCGACCTGTGGGCGTCCGAGAAGAACACGACCAATAATCGGATGGCGTTGCGGTCGGTGATCGACACGGTCGAGGCGCTTTCGCGAAAGGGGAATACGCTGTCCATCCACTTCACAACCGATTCGCGCTACATCGTCGACGGCATGTCGTCGTGGGTGCGGGGGTGGATCGCTCGTGGGTGGAAGCGGAAGGATGGTGCGGTCGAAAACCTCGAGCTGTGGCAGGAGGCGGTCGAAGTGATCGCGAAGCACGAGTGCATGTGGGCGTGGGTGAAGGGGCATGCCGGGCATCCACAGAACGAGTACGCGAACCATTTGGCGACGCGCGCAGCCGCGGACCAGAACGAAACAGACGGGCTCATTCCGTCAGCGTTCGAGGAATGGATGGCGGCGCAGACGGCAAAGACGAGCAAAAAACAGCCCCCGATCGCCCCCTTCCCCGAACGGAGTCGATTTGTGCCCGCGCCGCCGTTGGGTGACGGAGCGTTACGCGAGGCTTGAATCGCGCGTCGTTTGGGGCAGGTCCACAGGCGCGCGCGCCGACCAATCCCACGACATCATGTTCAAGTTCATCCTCATCCTCGGGCTCGGCGTCGCCATTGGCTACAGCTATGGCTGGAAAGACGCGCATTTGCATGAGCTGAACGTCGCCGAACGCGTGGTCGGTCAGATCGGCGGGAAGAGCCGAGCGATGGTGAGCGGTGATGCTGATGCTCAACTGATCCAGGCGGAAAAGCGGTGACCGAGGCCGCTCGTTCGATGGACGATCTGGATCGCCTCGCCTTTCGACTCGTCCGCACCATTCGCCAGCACCACCCGCAGTTGCGCGACCGCGGCTTTACGCTCACCGATCTGGAAGAGCGGTTGTTGCCGTATCGTGAGGCTCGCCGCGAAATGGCGGATACGAGTTCTGATGCGTGGGAGCGAACGGTGCTCCGTCTAGTAAGCGGCGAGCGGGCGTATCTGGAGGCGGATGCCGACTTGAAGCAGGCGTGTCGCGAGGCGCTGTCATCGCCTTCTCCGACGATCGCGTTGGTGCGCAGCTGGTCTGGCACGTCGTTGACGCTTGGCGCACTGGCCGAGCAGGTCGGTGCCGAGCGTGTGAGCGGCGCATTTGCGGCCGCATCGTTCTCCCCTGATGCGGTGATTGGTGCTGGTGGACGTGCGCCGTTGCATGCGGTCGCACCCCCGGTGCTGCGTGCAGAGTCGGTTTTAACCGGAGGGATGTCGGCGAGCGCACAAACCCCCAAGGCGCACAGATCGGCCTGTCGCTTTTGTGGAGGACGTCTTCCAGACGAGCGGAAGGTGACCTTTTGCCCGCACTGTGGACTCGATCAGACGAAGCGTCAATGCCCGGCGTGCAGTACGGAGCTTGAGGTTGCTTGGCGGTTCTGCGTCACCTGCGGCCGTAGCGCGGAGCTGCCTGAAATACCGATGCAACTGAAGCGCGCGGCGAGTTAGCGGGTACAGATCATCGTCACCTGGCGGGATGCGCGTGACTGCGCGCTACTTCCTGCCGCTGTCCATCGACGATCTTGTACTCATGTCCTTCTCGTTCATCCCGCGGTCGCGCGCCACCGGTTTCCGCAGCCGCCGTTTCGGTTCGCGCATAGGCCCCGCGTTATTGGGCATGACGGTAGCAGGGATCGCTGGGTGTGCGCAGCCGATTCCGGTTGGCGAGCCATCGCCCGCGAACGAGCCGAGGCCGACGCAGCCGACAACAACGGCGCCAGTGCGCCCGCGACCGTCGTCACGCCCGATGCCGGATTCGCCAGGCGCGCGCCCGACTCTCGCACAGTGGCCGATCAAGACGGCCGAACACGTCGACCTCTGGCTGCATTCGTTCGCCCTCGTCAGCGAAGACACTGTGCGCGTGCCACTCTATCGACGCGGGTATCGCGATTCGCTGACCGTGGTGAAGAATCGGGCGAACGTGTTGACGTCGCTGGATGTGAACCGCGCGACGTTGGCGAAGCGATTGGCGGCGTCGCCCGGATATCTGCAGGCGCAGTTCATCGCGTTCGAGTTTCCAAACTGGGATGCCATGCATGCCGCAGCTGAACAATTTCTGGCGCGCGATGCGGGTCCATCGCGCAGCGGCAATGGTGCGGTGAATCCCTTTGTCGCGATCTTCCCGACGGCGGCTGATCGCGAGTGGCTCAGACTGTTCATTACCGGTGTCGACGACGAGCAGTTGCGATTCTTCAACGCCGAACATTCGCGAGTGGTGCGATCGCGCAATGCCGTGGTGACCGCCGTCGACTCGTTGTGGCAGCAGGTCTATCGTCAGCGTTTCCAGCGATTCTTGGCGAATACGGGGCAGCGCAACGGCGATCTCCTGCTTTCAATTCCGATTGCTGGTGAAGGGCGCGCCGGCGTGGGACGCGATCGGCAGACGGTGATCGCGGTGCCGTTTCCTGATCGCGTTGCCGATGCGAAGAATGTGATTCTGGTGCTCGCGCACGAGTTGACCGGAACGTTGGTGAATGGGGTGATCGGCGACAACACAACGCCGGCCGAACAGCGCGCCGGACAGGTCGATCGATACGTTTCGTTGGCGCAGGTGCGCGCCGGTGCGATGTTGCTGGAGAAGGTTGCGCCCGAACTCGTCGACTCGTACATGCGCTTTTATCTCGCGCAATCGGGAGTTCGCGCCGACGCGGCAGATGTGAAGACGCTTTTCGCGAGGAGTTATGACGTGCCCGTTGCCATTCGTGATGGCTTGCAGCGACAGATCGATATCGTGCTTGGTGGCATCTGATGGCTGAGGAACCGGCGATTCCGCGCGATGCGCTGGAACGTGTGCTCGCGCGCGCGACCGAGTTGCAAGGGGTGTCGGGCGAACCGAATGAAGCGATCTCCGAAAGTCGATTGATGGAAGTTGCCCGCGAAGTTGGAATCGACGGGCAACATCTTCGTCAGGCGTTGGCCGAAGAACGCGCGCGCATTGCGTTCGATGCGCCTGGCGGCGGCCCCATACTGGATGCCCTTGGCCCCGCACTGGTCGATGCCCAGCGGGTCGTGCCCGGGAGCGCGACGGAAATTCAGGCGCGATTGGATGCGT
This sequence comes from Gemmatimonadaceae bacterium, assembly GCA_043753735.1. Lineage (GTDB taxonomy): Bacteria > Gemmatimonadota > Gemmatimonadetes > Gemmatimonadales > Gemmatimonadaceae > Gemmatimonas. The sequence continues at coordinate 5,134 of JAYUWD010000232.1, read as the reverse complement.
GGCTGCCGCGCATGGAGGGACTTGCGGTGCGTCGGAAGATGCCGCAGCGCACAAGCTGGGAACCACGCCACGATCCGATCGGCAATGCACTGCGCGCGCTTGGCGCGGGTAGTCGTCGATACGATCTTGTGCGCATCGATCAGCTCATCACGACAGTCACGGCGATTGACGACACCAAGAGCGTCGTCCGACTCGATGTCGAGTTGAGTGGCGCTCGTCGTGCTCAGCGCAACGTCGCACTCGGCCTTGTCGTTGGCGTCAACGCATTGATGTTTGGAACGTTATCGACGGTGGCAATAGTCGCCGCGTCGAACGCAACCAATGCGGGTGGCGTGCTTACCGGGCTTGGCGTACTCGGCGCCGTGCAATTGGCCGCCGGGTACGCGGTGTGGCGCGCGATCAAGGGCGCGTACCAGCGAACGGTGTCGCGCGTGCGGCTGCGCACGGAGCAGTTGCTCGATGAATTGGAGCAGGGGGGAATGAGGGCGCCGGATTCGGTGCTGGGGCAAGTAACGAAGGCGCTGCTTGGCGCTGGGGCGAGTAAGTCGCGTTAGTCGAACGCCGGTGGAACGGGCGGCACTGTGACCTGCAAAGTTTTCAGTTGGCGGTTGCTTTTACGCGATCGCCAACTCAAACGCACGGAGTCTGACGCGCTCCACAAGCCTTCTTACCGCCCAATTGCTCATCACCAGCACCGCCCCCGTCATCAACAACGACTTCACTTCCTTGCGTGAAATCTTCACGGAGCCTCCCGGTTTGAGCATTGCTGTGCTTTGCACGAGATCGCGCAGTGTTGCATACGCGAGCAAGAGCGGCAAAATGCAAAAGAGGCGAATCGAGACGGCGCGACGAGGAATGAGCAGCAGATAGTTTCGGGCTTCCTCGAGATCGTGCCACGCAAGCTGAATCAGTTGCGTCAGCGCTTCGCGATTTTTGGCAACGAGTTCGGGGGCCAGAATGCGGCTCTGCGTGCTGCCATGTGCGCGCAACAATTCTTCCGGTACGTAGATCGAGTTTTCCTTCTCCGCATCGACGGCCACGTCCTTCAGGATGTTCACCGTCTGCAGGGCTTCGGCAAATGCTCGGCAACGTTCGCGCAGAATTGCGTAGCGCCGACTGCCGATGCTCGACGAATGCTCGTGCCAGAGATCGGTGAGCATGTAGCCGACCGTGCCGGCGACGTAGTAGCAGTATTCCTTGTATTCGTCGATGGTTTGAATGCGAATGCCATCGGGATAGAGCAGCACGAACTTGCGCATGCCGATCGCCATCTCCGTCACCCATTTCCGCACGACTTCCCGCGTCTTGATTGGCAAGACGGAAAAGTGTTTGAGAACGAGATCGGTGTTGCGAGTCAGTGTGATGTGGGCGAGGTCGCCGGTGAGACTCCGGACACTGTGCAAAAAACGCGTGAGGGCTGCGGTATCGTCGAACGCGGCAAGGAAATCGTCGAACATGGCAGCCTTGATCTGCGGATCGACGCCCGGCGCGTCTTCGACCGTATCGGCGATGCGGCATAACAGATAGGCGTCGAGCACGGCCTGCCCCAACGCACCCGGGAGGACCTTGATTCCCAACGCAAACGTGCGCGAGACGGCGGGCAGGATCGCTTCGCAAAAGCGAGCCGCGTGCCGTTGGTCCATGGCGTCGGTGATGCTTCGGGGGAGTGACATGGGGGGAACATACGGTTGGGGAGTGGAGGATGGGGGCGCATCCCGCTTGTTGCGGCTTGGCGAGTGGGTGAGACTGCGAGATGACCGATTCTCCCCGCGATTCCAGTAATCCGCCGCCTGTCGACCGAACTTGTGCCGCTACTGAAGCGACTGCCTCAAGCGCAACGCGTCACGAGGCGGACATGCCAACCGACTTTCGCGGCGTGTTCCGCACGGACGAGCTGGCACGCGGGCTGTACGCCGAGGGAGCGGGGATCGCGCGGTGCCTTCCGGCGGCGGTGGCAGTACCGGCGGATGCCGACGATTTGTCGACGTTGGTGCGCTGGGCCAAGCGAAGTGGTTGTTCGCTGATCGCGCGCGGGTCGGGGAGCGGCATGGCGGCGGGCGCGGTAGGTCCCGGTGTCATCGTGGATCTGAGCCGGTTCAAACAGATCGGAGCGGTGGAGTTGGCGACTGGCCGCACGCGGTCCAGTGCGCTGCAGAACGCGCGGCTTTATCCGCTGTCTATCACGCCGCATAACGCGCTGTCTAATTCGCTACATAACGCGCGGTCTGGCCCGCTGAGTAACCCGGCCGAGGGCGCAACCGCAGGCATCCGCGTCGGGTGCGGGGCGCTACGCGGAGACGTTGATGCGGCGGCGCGCGCACACGGGGTGCGTTTTCCGGTCGACCCTTCAAGTGGCGCGTTCTGCACGATTGGCGGCATGGTCGGCACGAACGCCGCGGGTGCGCGGACCCTCCGCTTTGGTGCGACGCGGCCTTGGGTGACGGGATTGCACTGTGTCTTCGACGACGGGCGCGCCGCGTGGGTTCGTCGCGGAGAGCCACTTCCGCTCGACATTCCGGCCGTCGCTCGGCTGGTGATGTCGCTCGAATCACTTCGCGCGCACGCCAACATTGGCTCGCTTTCGCATCCGGGCGTGCGAAAGGAGTCGTCTGGTTATGGGATCGCGGCCGCGTTGGCGCCCGACGGACATCTTGTCGACTTGCTGGTGGGAAGCGAAGGCACACTTGCGTTCTTTACCGAAATCGAACTCGCGCTGATACCGGTGGCTGGTGCCACCGCGACCGTGCTGGCGACCTTTCCATCGCTGGAAGCGGCCACGTCATGCGCCGTCGAAGCCAGTGACGCCGGGGCGAGCGCCTGCGAGCTGCTCGACCGCACGTTTCTGCGCATCGCAGCGAGCGGTGGCGCGACGGGTATTTCGCCCGACGCCGAAGCGGTGCTGCTTATTGAAGTCGAAGGTGCCGATTACGCAGCCGCCCACGACGCGCTTGCAATGGTCACGCGCAGTTGCCGTACGCACGGCGCGACTGAAATTGCCACCGCCCTCAATCCTGAGGCCGAACACGCGTTGTGGGAGCTGCGCCATGCCGCGAGTCCGATCCTTTCGCGTCTCGCGCCCAAACTCCGCTCGATGCAGTTCATCGAGGATAGTTGCGTGCCGAGTGAGCACTATGCGGCATATGTCCGCGGCGTGCGTGAGGCGCTCGATCGGCAGGAGATGGTGGGGGTGATTTTTGGGCACGCGGGCGATGCGCACGCCCATGTCAATCCGCTCGTGGATGTAACGCGCGCTGGATGGCGCGAACGTGTGCGCGGCATTCTTGACGAGGTAGTCGACCTGACGGCAAAATTTGGTGGGACGCTAGCAGGAGAACATGGTGATGGGCGGCTTCGTGCTCCCCTGCTGTCGCGTGTATGGACTGATGAAGCTCGCGCGGCGTTTGCCAACATCAAGGCCGCTGGCGACCCGTCCGGTGTGCTCAATCCGGGGTGCAAGATTGCCCGCTCGGGCGATGTGGCGATCGGCGAATTGCGACATGATCCGCAGGCGGCGCCATTGGTGCCGGAGGCGCGAGCAGCGTTGGATGAGATCGAGAGGGAGCGGGGGTGGGGAAGGTTCAGGTTGGGAATGGGGCTTGGGGATCGGGGATAGGGGATAGGGGATAGGGATAGGCTGGCCCCGCTCTTCGCGGTGTTCGCTCCGCTCGGGGCACAGATCGCCGTAGCCGATGCGAGTATCGCGGCCTTCGTGCAAGGAGATCCGATCGCGCTGCGCCTCACGACGGCGCCGGGCGTGGGGTCCATGACCGCGAACGCGTTCGTCGCGACCATCGACGACATCACGCGGTTTCGCACGGCGTACGAGCTGGAGGCCCGCAAATTTCAATCAAGGGCGGTCGAGGATCCGTCAGTCGCCGAGCCCGACGCGCTCCACGAGTGACCAGTAGCGCGGGTCCTTTCGGATAGGGTCCAGCCGCGGATGGACGCGCAACATGATCAGTCCGGACGCTTGCTCCTTCTCGGCGATCTCGAGCCAGTGAAACGCGTCGTCCACATCACCGAGTGACGCGTGCAGTGCGCCGATGCCCCAAGCTGAAACGACGCGTGTTGAACGCGCGGCGGTAAGCTCCGCCAAAATCGCCCGCGCGGCGCTTTCGTTTCCGCTCGCCGCCTCCAGATGGCCGAGGCCGAAAGACGCGGTTGCCGCGGCTCCGGCCAATCGTCGCCCCTCCTCGTAATCGACTCGCGCCTCGTCAAAGCGACCAAGGGCTTCGAGGGCGCGGGCGCGATCGGTGTGCGCGCCGTCAAAGCGAGCGTCGAGTTCGATCGCCATGCGATACAGAAATACAGACTTTTCGTACCCGCGCGCGAAGTAGTGCGCGTCCCCTAGGGCGGTGTTTATGAACGACGACAGAGGGTCGAGGCTCACCGCCTTCTGCGCGGCCGCCAAGGCCTCTGGGTGGCGCTCGAACGAGGTCAGTGCACGACAGAGCACGCTATACGCGATGGCATTGCCGGGGTTGAGCTCAATGGCCGTGTTGAGCGCCCGGATTCCCTCACGCGGCTTTCCCGTGTGGGTAAGAATGATGCCGATAGACGCGTGCGGATCGGAGAGCGACGGGTCCAACTCCAGCGCGCGCTGGGCCGCAGCGGTCGCCTCGCCGCCTGCTTCGGCCGGTGACGCAAAACCGCGAATTGCCCGCATGATTTGCGCATCGGCGAGCGCCGACCACGCGAGCGCAAAGTCGGGGTCGATCTCGATCGCGCGCTTTGCATGCCGGTAGCCGAGCTCGAGCGCCTCGCGACTAGCGGCCAGCATCGAGTGCCGACTTTTGAGGAACTCGATGTGTGCCGCCGGGTTCACGGCATGACGGTTCGCCAGACGCGTACTCTCGGCGGGGGACAGCTGAATGGCGATCTCTCGCGCTACCGTTTCCGCCAGATCGCTCTGCATGGCGAGTACGTCTTCGAGGTCGCGATCATATCGATCGGCCCAGATCGTAGTGTCGGCACGCGCGGATACAAGTTGGACGCTCACGCGCACACGATTACCGAGCAGCAGCGCGGAGCCTTCGAGCACCGCATCCACGTTGAGCTCCCGCGCGATCTCCGGCAGCGTGAGTGTCGAATGCTTGTACTTCATCGCCGAGGTCCGCGAGATGACGCGCAAGGC
>JAYUWD010000231.1:0-15677 GCA_043753735.1 Gemmatimonadaceae bacterium | reverse complement strand
GAACCACATGCAGAATTTGAAGGCTCCGTTGCTATCCTCGCGTCCGGCGCGCCGAGTCCGGTCGCTGGCGCTTGCACTTCCGATGTTTTTTGCGGTCGCCGCGCCGCTGACCTTATCGTCGTGCGGTTACAACACGATCCAGAGCTACGACGAACAAGCCGAGCAGGCAAAGAAGAACATCGACGCCCAGTTGCAGCGTCGCGCGGACCTGATCGGCAATCTGGTCGCGACGGTGAAGGGACTGGCGCAGCAGGAGAGCGATGTATTTATCGGTATCGCCAAGGCGCGCGCCGGACTCACGGGTGCATTGCAAAAGCCTGGCGGCTCTGACCCGGCGGAGACCGCTGCCGCAAACGAGCAGCTGACGACCGCGATGCGTGGGCTGAACGTAGTGATCGAAGCGTATCCGCAGCTCAAGTCGGATCAGGGTTTTCTCAAGTTGCAGGATGAACTGACGGGGACCGAGAATCGCATTGCGGTGTCGCGTACGGACTACAACGGGACCGTGCGCACCTACAACGAGTATATCCGCAAGTTTCCGGCGGTTGTGACGGCCAAGGCAACGGGCGCAAAGCCGCGCACGTATTTCGAAGTGACCGATGCTGCGGCGCGCGTGGCACCGACGGTTGATTTTTCGAAGCCGAAGGCGAACTGAGAGTTATCGATTCTTTTCGTACATCAGGTTGCGTGGAGCCATGCGCCAGTCGTACCAGCGGTAGATCGGCTGTCCATTGTTGACAGCGGGGTCGGTCTTTTCCGTTACCATGCGGCTTCGCACACGCAGCCCGATGATGTCGTTGCCATCATTGAGGGTATCGGCGTCGGCACCGCTGTAGCCCGCGGCTTCGCGATTTCCGATGAACAGAATGGACGTGCGGAATTCTGTGGTGCCGGTCGCGATTGGGCGCCCGATCGGCTGTGCCGACGAGTTGAACTGGTCGGCTCGCATCAGGGTGTTGCTCGACGCCTCGCGCCAATACAAGACTGCCTTGATCTTTTGAATGGTCGTACCTGATCGGGTGAGCAACACGCTATCGAGCCCGGCAGGGCGTCCCATGAGACGCTGCATGGGCCGGAAGTTTACGCGGAATCGACCGCCCGACGACGCACTGACGCCAGTGAGATACACAAGACGACGGGTGCTGCCGATCTGCACGCGCGCGAGGTCGCCAGGTTGCAGCGTGTACGTATTGCCGATCTGATTGAATTCGATACAGGTCGTGCCGCAGTTTCCGCCCGGCGGATAGTTGGGGAGCGTGTCGCCGTCGTTGTAAATCGGGTACACGGGCGCTTCGACATTGGTGTACGGAATGGAAATGAGCGACAGCGTGTCGCCAAACGATCCGATGGTGCCAAAAGTCGGTGTGCTTTCGATCGCGACGCCCGCTTCCTGCGCATCGCGCGCGATCGCCATGCCGACAAATCGCGCGTTTCGGTCGACCGATTCACGAATCGTCCAACCACGACGCGTCTTCCAACTGCTCATCGAAAAGTTGGTCGCTGCGGTCAGCACGACGACGCCGATCGTCATGGACATGAGCAACTCCACCAGCGTAAAACCGGAACGTCGACGTGAGGTCATGGTGTCACCGCGAGGGAATTGCCACGGAAGAAGGACGTAGTGAGCGTCACCGGCTGCGTGCTGCGTGGGTATGAGACTGTTACGTTGATGCGGAGAAGATTCTGCCGCGTGACCGCGACATCCATCGCCCGCACGTAGGCGCCGGTTGTCGCCGCCTGTCCATCGGCGTTGAGTTGCACCCCCGATTCAGAAACAAGTGTCCACGGATCGCGGGTGCGCACTTCTTCCATGAAGCTGCGAGCAATGGCGATCGCGTTGGTTCGATTCTGTGCCAGCGTCTGCATCTTGATCGTGTTGCCGCTTGCGGTGGCGAGCGACGTCAGACCAACGGCGAGCAGGATGACTGCGACCAGCATTGAAACGACGGTGAAGCCGCGTCGGTTGCGACGTGCCAGGCGAATTCCACCGGTCGAGCGTTCCTGATGTGCGTTCATTGCCAAGCTCCGCTTTTCCAGGTCCAAAGTCGAACACTTCCAGAGGGAGTGATGGCCACTGCCACAACTGCCGTTGGATCGGTTGTTTGGCGCAGGTATACCGTTCCGGCGGTCCCCATCGGCATCGGCAACCCGCGCGTATCGAAGTTGATCTTCTGGCCCGCGAAGGTGATCGCGCCGCCTGACAGCTCGTTCGGAATTCCGGTGGCTGAACCGCGACCGAAAGTGATGCGATCGGGGAGTGGTCGCGTGCCGAACGCTTCGAGTCCGAGCTTTTCGGCGTTGGTTTGCGTGATCGTGCTGTCGCCGTCGATGTCGAGATAGCCTGAGTACGATCCGCCGCTGACTGCGAACGCCACCTCCGACATGTTGCGTGTGGAGAGTGCACGCGTGCGCGCCAGATCCAGATCTTGCGCGAGTTGCATTCCGGCGAGTTGCACTTCAGTGGCCGGCGTGATGCGCATGCGCGGTACAACGATCGCCATCATGATGCCGACGACTGTCACGACCATCAGCAGTTCGATGATGGTGAAGCCGCGATGGCGATGCGCTGGAGTGGGTGCTCGACGCGCTGTGAATTCGCGAGTCATGATGATCTCAGTAAAGCGGACGGAAGGCGGTCTGCAGCACGGTGCCGACTGATGGCGTGCCGGGCGGCAAGCGATCCGGGAAGCGGAAGTTCACGTCGAAGCTCCAGGCTCGCGTTGGGGCGGAGTAGTAGCCTTGATTGCCGTAGCCGACGTTGATCGAGTTGCCCCACAAGCCCGTCGAATAGCGGTTCACGTAGAGCGAGACCAGTGATCCGGTATAACGGAAGGTGACGCCACTCCAGCTCTCGAGAAAGCGCGGGAAGTTTTCCAGCCCGCCTCCGTAAGGCGGGCCACCGCAGCCAGCGCGCGCGTAGTCGCATGGCGTCGCCGAGTGACCCGCGAGTATTGCCGCGTTCACCGTCGACCCGGCAGATGTGCGCTGCGCCATCGCCTGTTGCATCACATCGCACCACCCGTTCACGGCGCTGCACCGATTCGCCAGGCTGGTCGAATCGCGCATGCGAGGATTGGGCGGATTGCTGAGGAAAGTGATCGCGTCGGCCATGAGTGCGGCCGGGCGCCAGATGGTGGTGTTGTAGTTGCCGAGCACGTACATCGGTCGATCGGTGACTAGTGAGACGCCACCGGTGTCAGACGATATGTTCGGTCTTGGGAGCTGCGCGCCGCCACGAATGCGCACCGCGACGTAATCGTTGCGGCTGCTGGTGTTGGTGTTGATGAAATTGAAGTAGATGATGCGTGGCGCGCGGTTGAGAGGCGCGCTGTCCGACCAGATGCGCAGTGAATCCATGTACACGTCGACAAGATCGGGGCGCAGGTCTTCGCGGCCCTCGTAAAACGCATCCATGCGCGGCTTGAAGATCCGCTTGCAGGCGGCGGCGGAGGGCAGGACGAGGGAACCACTGCGTACCTGCGTGAGGGCGTTGCAGAAATTGTTCTTCATGCTGTTCGTATCGGCCGCGTACGTGTCGAACACGGACGCGTCGACCGTGATGTACCAGTCCGACTTCCACGCCATCTTCACGTCCTGCACCATCTGGTTGTCGCTCGCCACGCGCGGCAATACGAGTGTGACGGGCGGCGTGTTGGCGGGGAGCGGCAGCTTGAGCGAACGGACCCCATGCGCTGACGTCATCAGCCGACCGCTGAACTTCTGCTGACTGCGAGTGACAAACGCGGCCCCGGCGAGGCTGCGAGAATCGAAGTCGAGATTGATTGGCGTACCGGCCGCGTTGTTGATCGTGACGCCGGCCAGGCGATTGTTCGAATCCTTGCGATTCCAGAAGACACTGTCCGGCGTCGTGAGCTGACTCTGGAAATTGACGCTGGACGTCGAGAGATACAGGTTGCCGTTGGTGTGTACCCAACCGACGAAGGTCATCGGAGCGCCTGGAAGTATTTCGAGATCGCTCTCGTAAAACACACCAAACTGGAAAAGCGGGATCGTTTGCGCGTTGACCGAAAGCACGGCGGTCGCTTTGTTCCCCGACGAGTCGCGCGCTGACACCGAGATGTCGATCGGTTGATTGAGCGAGTACAAGCCGGCAAACGGCCCCGACGAAATCGTGCGGGAGATCGGTATGCCCGTAGTCTGCGTCGTCTGCGTGATCCGGTATCCGGTCAGCGCCGGCGTTTGCAGCTGCGCGATATCCTGCCCGCTGACGATACCGTCCTGCATCGCGGCATCGAGTTGCGACATGATGTCGTCGGCGCCGCCTTCGGCCGCGTACGAGGCACGCGACGCGCGGTAGTCGGCGCTGGACGTCTTCGCCATCGTCGACACGGCAGAAAGGCCGGCGAGGATGATGATTGAAAACATGACCAGCAGCAGGAGTGCCGCCTCGAGCGCGAAACCTTGGCGCTTGCGCGTAACCCGACACTCAGGTGCACCGGCCCGACCATGCGGCGTTTTGCGCCCATCGGCGCCAGGTGCTCTGTGACTCGTCCGCATCTGCCAGTCCCCCGTGCATGAATGATCCTGCTGCACGAGAGAAGTACGGTCAAACGCTACGGCACGTCACTTCGCGTCGGGTACACGCAAACACGACGAAACGCGGCGTGTCATGGGCGTGACGGTGGCGATGGGCGGAGTGATGAAAGCGACGGTGGAGTGACGGCGATGTGAGCACGCATTGGAAATGGTTCGGCCGCGCCGGTTGATGACGCGCCCCGGGAACCAAGGCAAAATCACTGTGTCGCTGGCGCCGCGGGCGGCTGCGGGCGAGGAAACAACCCATCGCCTTTCGCCACATGCCAGCCGGCCGCATCGAGTTGCTGCACTGCGTCGTAGCGCTGCGCGTGCACCGACGCCGGCGCGCCGAGCTGCGTCCACAATGCTTCTGCCTTGCCGGGCATGAACGGTGACAGCAGCACGGCTTGCCGTGCGAGACGTCGAATCAGCGACGCAAGACACTGATCGAGTTCTCCTCGGCGGGCGGGATCCTTGGCCAACTGCCACGGCGCCGTTGCCTGCGTGTACTCGTTGGCCCGCGCGGTCATGCGACCAACCGCCGCGAGTCCTTCGTGCAGCAACCACCCGCGATGTCCGTCCATGGCCGAGTGATACGCGGCAAGATCCACGTCGTCGTCGGCTTCTGATGCGGCACGCGTCGCAACGGGCACAATGGCGTCGCAATATTTCTCGACCATCGCGATGGCGCGACTCGCAAGATTGCCGAGCGCGTTGGCAAGATCGGATGTGTAGCGCTCCTCGAAGCGCTCCCAGCTGAAGTTTCCGTCGCCATCGAACGGCACCTCGCGCAACAGCACGTAGCGGAACGCATCGACACCATAGCGATCGATCGCTTCTCCCAGATCAAGCTTCACGCCAGAACTCTTGGAGAAACGTTCGCCGCCGAGTGAGACAAAACCGTGCGCCCACACTTGCTGGGGCAATGCGATGCCGGCTGCGTGCAACATGGCGGGCCAGATCACCGCATGAAAGCGCGTGATGTCCTTGCCGATGATGTGGAGATTCGCGGGCCAGCGCGTGTCGTAGCCCGCGTCGGGGAACCCGGTCGCGGTGAGATAGTTTGGCAGCGCGTCGAACCAAACGTAGGTGCCCTGTGTTTCGCCGTTCGAGAGTGGCAACGGAAAGGGCACCGCCCAGTCGAGTCGCGCGCGTGACGCGGAAATGTCCTCGAGTCCCAGCGCGAGCAGCCCAAGAATCTCGTTACGGCGACTTTCCGGCTCGATGTATGACGGATTGGTTGCGAGCAACTCCTGCAGGAACGGCTGATACTTTGAGAGACGAAAAAACCAGTTGCGCTCCTCCACTTCTTCAAGCACGCGAGTGGGATGCAGCACGCACTTTCCGTCGACGATATCAGCGTCCTGCTTGAATGCTTCGCAACCGACGCAGTACATGCCGCGATACGAACGTTCGTAGAAGTCGTCAGGGTTGCGTTCGGCAATTCGTTTGATGAGGGCCTGCACACCGATCTTGTGATGTGCGTCGGTGGTGCGGATGAACTGATCGTAGCGCACGTCGAGTTTCGCCCACATGGCCTGAAAGCGCGCTGCGATTTCATCCGTGAACGCCTGCGGCGCAACGCCCTGCGCGGCGGCGGTCTGCTGCACCTTCTGCCCATGCTCGTCCATGCCGATGAGCAGATGCACTTCGTCGCCACGCAGCCGATGATAGCGCGCAATGACGTCGGCGCCGATCTTCTCGAGCGCATGACCCAAATGCGGATCGCCGTTGGCGTAGTCGATCGCGGTGGTCAGATAGAAACGTGCCATCAGTTGCCTGTCATCTCAGTCGGTCTTTGTTGATGTCGATGGCAAGTCGTCGTCACCATCGTCGTCGTCGGCGTCATCGTCACTGTCACCGGGCGTCAGGTCGCCGTCATTGCCGGTGCCCTGCTGACGGCGCTGTTCGGCGGCGCGCAGTCGGCGTCCACCGCGACGTCCACGACGCCGATTGCGACGCGGCTCTTCAGCGGTCGTTTCACCCGCGGCTGCTGCCGGACCCGTTACATCTGGGCTGGCATCGATTGCAGCACCGGCACTGTTCTCGGTCGTGGCGCCGCTAACGGCGACAACGGCATCATCTGGCGTAGCGGCACTGTCGCGAACAGGTGCGATTGTTTGCGCGCCGAGCAGACCCGGACCGACCAACGGCGCCACAAATGGTATGGCGTCGTCACCCGTATTCTCAATACCAGATAATGGGACCGGCGCTGCAGCCAGCGCGACCGTCGACACAGCGGAGGTTGCGGTGGCAGCCGCAACGACGACCGACGCGGCGGGGGCCGGCGCGATCGGAAGCTGCACGCGCGCGTGCACACGTGAATCCACATCAGACTCGATGCGCGGGACGCTCAGCGGCGGCGTGCGCGTACGCCTGCGCGCCCGTACGACGTCTTGATCGATCGCCATGTCTTCGGTGTCGTTATTCACATCGATCGTTTCGACCGCCTGCGACTCACCAAAGCCACCGATCTCTTCGCGCAGGTCGGCCAGCGCAACGACACGCGTATCCCCTTCGGCGGTGCGCAGCGTGACACGGTCGTTGAAGATATCGCAAACGACCACTTTCTCTTCGCCGAGCGACGTCTGCAAAATCTTCCCTTCCTTGGGGAAGCGACGACGACTTTGCACGTAGAATTCATGCTCGTATCGCAGGCAGCACATGAGACGACCGCAGGCACCGGAAATCTGCTGCGGATTGAGCGATAGCTTCTGATCCTTGGCAACACCGAGATTCACCGGACGCAAATCCGGCAGCCACGACGCCGAGCAATACTCGCGACCACAGCGACCAACGCCCGACAGCCGCTTCGCTTCGTCGCGCACACCAATTTGCTTAAGCTCAATTCGCGTGCGGAACATCGCGGCGAGATCGCGTACCAGCGAGCGGAAATCGACGCGACGCTCGGCGGTGAAATAAAACGTCAGTTTGCGACGGTCCCACTGCCACTCGGCGTCGGTCAACTTCATTACGAGCCCGTTCGCCTTGACGCGCTCCATCGCCTTGCGGCGCACATCTTCGTTTTCAGCGCCCAGCTTTCGCTCTGCAAGATTTTCCTCGGCCGTCGCCAATCGCAACGCCTTTCGCGGTGGTGGCGTCGTGCCACAACCATGCGCACAGCCGCGACAGCGCACCTCGGCCAATTCACCGGTAGCGTGAACGTGCCCGAAGTCTTCTCCGCGGTCGGCTTCAACGATCACCCCCGCCTTGAGCGACGGTGCCGTCTCCTCCTCCCACTGAAAGAATTCTTTGCGATTGCCCCGAAAGGCGACTTCGATGAGATGCGACACGAGTGCGCGATTTATTCCGTGAACTGTCCCATGCGCAAAAACTTTTCGCGACGACGTCGCACCAACTTGTCCGGCTTCAATTTGCGGAGCTCCTCGAGATTTCGGATGAGCGCCTCACGCAACGATGCGGCGGCGGCTTCGTGATTCGAATGCGCACCACCAATCGGTTCCGGAACGACTTCATCCACAACCTTGAGTTCCATCAGATCTTTCGCTGTCAGGCGAAGCGCTGATGCCGCCTTTTCGCGAATTGCGGGGGTCTTGCTGTCCTTCCAGAGAATCGACGCACAGCCTTCAACGGTGATGACGGAATACACCGCGTTCTCGAGCATGAGCACACGGTCAGCGACGCCGAGTGCGAGTGCTCCGCCCGAGCCGCCTTCACCGATGACCGTGGCAATGATCGGCACCTGCAGTTGCGACATTTCAAGCAAGTTGCGCGCGATCGCTTCACTCTGCCCACGCTCTTCGGCGCCGAGTCCTGGCCAAGCGCCAGGCGTATCGATGAAGGTGATCACGGGGACCTGAAATTTTTCCGCCAGCTTCATGTGGCGCAGCGCCTTGCGATACCCCTCGGGGTGCGGCATACCAAAGTTGCGTTTGAGGTTTTCCTTGGTGTCACGACCCCGCTGTTGCCCGATCACCATCACCGTTTCCTCCTCAAGGCGCGCCCAGCCGCCCACGATCGCGCCGTCATCGCGAAACGCGCGGTCGCCATGCAGCTCGATAAAGTCGGTCATCGCCAGCCGGATGTAGTCCGCGGTAAACGGGCGGCGCGCGATGCGGGCCACCTGCACTCGTTGCAGCGGCGTCAGGCTCTGGTAGATCTCGACTCGAAGTGCCGACAGACGCCTTTCGAGCGGAGCGATCTCCGTCTCCATTTCAAGTGCGCGCTCACCGGAGAGCTTCTTGAGCTCCTCGATCTGTTTCTCGAGTTCCACGATCGGACGCTCGAATTCGAGAACGGGTGCGGAGGCCATGTCGGTTCGGGAAAAAGGAATCGCAGCGGCGGTTAGCCATCGGCGCGCACAAGGCGCACACGATCGGCACCAAGCAGTGCGCGAAGGTCAGTCAGGACAACGGGAGAAACTGCTACGGTGAGCGTGCGCGATCGGAAGCGTACCGCGTGTCCATCGCCGCCGTTCCAGCGCAGCTCGATCGGCGCGGACCCGTGATGCGCATCGATGGTGACACGGATGTCGTCCATGACTGATGGTGAAAGGTCCACGCCGCGCTCGAGCTCAATGGCAACGCCCACCTCACCGTTGGCGCGCACTTCGGTGAAACGCGTGACCGTGTCGACGATGAACGTGGGACTTTCGACTCCCTGATCCTTCCGGGAATAGCCGCCCTTGAGCAACAGAGGGATATCCGGTCGTACCCGTTCCGCGATCACCGCCCACGCTTCCTGAAAGACCAGCACCTCCGCCGATCCGGAAAAATCCTCGACGGTCAACCGCGCGAACTCGGCCCCGGATCGCTTCGAAATCTGGCGCTTGATCGCGGTCACGACCACCCCAATGGTGACCTGCTCGGGGGTCCATGAGCCGAGCTGCCCAACGGTGTGCGACGCAAAAAGCTCGCACTCGGTGCGGAACGGGTCGAGGGGATGCCCTGAGATGTAGAAGCCGAGGAGCTCCTTTTCGCGCTGCAGTCGCTCGCTTTCAGACCACGTTGCGATCGACGGCAGGGATGGAATCGGCGCTTCGGCGGTGATGCCGTCGCCGTCACTTGGGGACGTCTCACCGAAGAGCGACCCCTGACCGATCGCCGCTTCGCCCTGACGCAGCGACGCTTCGTTGATCGCATGATCGAGCGCACCCATCAGCTGCGCGCGATGACCGCCAAGTCCATCGCACGCACCCGTTGCGATCAATGCCTCGAAGACGCGCTTGTTGAACACACGCAAGTCAACGCGCGAGCAAAGATCGTAGAGCGATGTGAATGGGCCCGCGTTGCGCGCCGCAAGTAGCGAGTCGATCGCGCCGCGACCAACGTTGCGCACCGCACCAAGTCCAAAGCGCAAGCGCGCCGTACCGTGCACCGTGAAGCGCCACCCCGACTCGTTCACGTCAGGGGGCAACACTTCGAGCCCCATTTCGCGCGCTTCCGCGATGTACTTGATGACTTCTTCGGTCTTGCCGATCTGTGCCGAGAGCAGCGCCGCCATGAACTCGGCGGGGTAGTGCGCCTTGAGCCAGGCCGTGTGATAGGAAAGGACCGAGTAGGCGACGCTGTGTGATTTGTTGAATCCGTACCGACCGAACGTTTCAATCTGGCCCGACAGCTCGTCGATGATTTTCGGATCGTGTCCGCGAGCCACTGCCTTCTCGACAAACTTGCCGAGCTCTTTCTTGATCAGCTCTACGTCTTTCTTGCCGACGGCCTTTCGCAAAACGTCTGCTTCGGCGAGCGAGATGCCGGCAATCACCTGCGCCAGACGCATCACCTGTTCCTGATAGGTGATGACGCCGTAGGTGGTGGAGAGAATCGATTCGAGTTCTGGCAGCGCGTACGACACCGGCTCTTCGCCGCGTTTGCGCTTGATGTAGACGTTGTGCATGCCGGCGTCCAGCGGCCCGGGACGCAGCAGCGCATTGGACGCGACCAGGTCGTCGAATCGGTCGCAACGCATGCGCTTGAGTACGTCGGTCGCGAGTGCTGATTCGAACTGGAAGACACCGCCAGTACGACCGGCGCGCAGCAGCCGATACGTTTCCGGATCAGTGAAACCGCGTTCTTCGAGAACGACGTCTATGCCACTGCGCGACTTGATGAGCGCGAGTGTATCACTGATGACGGTGAGAGTCGTCAATCCAAGAAAGTCCATCTTCAACATGCCGGCTTTTTCAAGCGCGTTCATGTCGTACTGCGTGACGATCACCCGTTCGTCGTCGCCGGAGCCCGAGCCCTTGGTGGCCTGTGTGCAAATGGGAACGAACTCGTCGAGCGGGCCGGGCGCGATGACCACGCCAGCCGCATGCACGCCGGTGTGACGCGACAACCCTTCAAGAGAGATCGCGAAGTCGAGCAGCTGCTTGTAGCGCGGATCGTCTTCGTAGAAACGCTTGACTTCCGGTACTTGGGTGATCGCTTCCTTGACGGTGAGCGAGTAGTTGGGCGCGTTCGGAATCAGCTTGGTGAGGGCATCGGTTTCGGCGGGAGTGAAGCCGAGTGTGCGACCGACATCCTTGATCGCGGCACGCGACTTCATCGTGCCGAACGTGACGATCTGGCCGACCGAATCCTTGCCATACTTCTGCCGCACGTACTCGATCACTTCGCCGCGTCGTTCGAAACAGAAGTCGACGTCGACGTCGGGCATCGACACGCGCTCCGGATTCAGAAAGCGTTCGAAAAGCAGATCGAATTCGAGGGGGCAGACGTCGGTGATGCGGGTTGCGTAGGCGACGAGTGAACCGGCCGCAGAGCCACGGCCAGGGCCAACAGGGATACCACGATCGCGCGCCGCCTTGATGAAGTCGGCGGTGATCAGGAAGTAGCCAGCGTAGCCCGTCTTGGTGATCACACCAAGTTCGTACTCCAGTCGTTCGACGACATTTTGCGGCAGCGGATTGCCGTACCGCACCTTCGCGCCTTCCGTGGCCAACTCAACGAGATGATCGTTCTCGGAGGTAGCGCCTTTGGGCAATGGAAACGACGGCACGTAGTACTTCTTCGCGAATTGCACGTCGACCGAATCGGCGATCGCGAGCGTGTTCGTGAGCACATCTTCACGTCCCGGAAAGAACGGGCGGATCTCGTCGGCATTCTTGAAATACAGTCCATCGTCGTACTTCATCCGATCGCGATCGTTGCGATCCTTGCCCAAGCCGATGCACAACAGCACATCGTGCGCGTCGTGATCTTCGTGCTTGAGAAAGTGCGCGTCGTTGGTGGCGATTACCGGGAGGCCGAGATCGTCCGACAGCGAGAGAATCTTCGCGTTGAGCTTTGACTGTCCTTCACTCCGGTGCGCCTGGACCTCGAGAAAGTACCGGTCCTTGAAAAGCTCCGCATACCACGCCGCGGCTTCGCGCGCTTCGGCGATGCGATCTCCCATGAGGTGCGATGCGACTTCGCCGGCCAGACACGCCGAGGAAACGATCAGCCCTTCGGAGTATGCCGCGAGCAATTCGCGATCGATCCGGGGTTTGGTGTAGAACCCTTCCGTGTAGCCAAGCGAAGAAAGCTTGACGAGGTTTTTGTAGCCGACGAGGTCGCGCGCCAGCAGCACAAGATGGTAGTACGGCTTGGCACCGGGCGCCGGCCGTCCGCGCGTGCGCCGATCACCCGGTGCAACGTACGCTTCCATTCCGATGATCGGCTTGATTCCGGCCTTGCGCGCCTGCTCCTGGAATTCCCAAGCGGCGTGCATGTTGCCATGATCCGTGATAGCCAGCGCCGGCTGTTCGAACAGCTTGGCGCGCGCAATCAGATCATCGATGCGGTTCGCGCCGTCAAGGAGCGAATACTCGGAGTGGCAATGCAGGTGTACGAACGACATATACCCAAGAATAGTCCCTCATCCACGGTCACGGGAGCACTTGCGCACACGACGAGTACAGCATGGCGGCGAATGTGATGGTCGCATTTGGGAGAAACGCCTTCGACGCGGCCGGATCGCAATAACGTTGAGCTGGCGCCTTCTCCGTCGCGCCGCCGGTGCGTTTGTGGTGCTCTTGGCGCTCGTCCTGGGGCTCACCCCGATGGGCTGCTACATCTCGCGCGCCGCGTTCGAGGAAGCACGCATTTTGTCGCGCCGTCAACCGATCGCGCGGGTCATCGCGGATTCGTCGGCGAAGTCCAGGCTCGACGCCACGACGCGTGCAAAGCTTGGCCTCGTTGTCGCCGCCCGCTCGTTCGCCGTCGATTCACTGGGGCTCAAGGCCGGGAAGAGCTTCACGTCGTACTCACGATTGCGTCGCGACACACTGGTGCTGGTGCTGTCTGCGGCCTATCGCGATCGGCTCGAACGCAAGACGTGGTGGTTTCCCGTGGTGGGAAGTTTTCCGTACAAAGGCTTCTTCGATTTCGACGAAGCAAAACGCACCGCCACCAAGCTTCGCGCCGACGGCTTCGACGTCACACTCGGCCCGTCTGCGGCCTTCAGCACACTCGGCTGGTTCAACGATCCGCTTCTGAGTTCCACCGTGGCGATGGATTCCATCACGCTCGCCAACACGATCATTCATGAGCTGCTGCACAACACGTATTTTGCGAAGGGACGCGTCCCATTCAACGAATCGTTTGCGAGTTTTGTGGGCGGTCGCGGCGCAGAGCAGTTTTTCCGTGCTCGCGGCGACACGGCCTCGCTGCGTCGCGCGCAAGTCGATTGGCAGGACGATCTACTGCTCGGCGCGTTCTGGGCGCGATTGGCACACGAAATCGACAGCGTATTCCGGGTGCTTCCGATCAACGCAAAGGCGGCGCGCATCGCGGCGCGCGACACCGTGTACGTCCACGGTCGGCGACGTCTGGTCGACACCGTCGGCCCCCAACTCAGGGGATATCCCAAAGGCTGGACCGAACGTGTGCCGCTCAACAATGCGGTGCTGCTTTCCCGACGGGTGTACGCCGAAGGATTGGACCGGTTTGATTCGGTGTACGTTGCGGAAGGGTACGATTTGCGCCGGACAATCCAGAGGATCATTGCGCGGGAGAAGGTGCGTGACGATTCGATCAAGCAGCCCCGGTAGTAGGCTGATATTCATGGAGCTGCATGTCTAACACCGTTGACGCACGTATCCGCTTCCAGATCCTCGAGCAGGCGCCGACCTCGTTCCTTGCGCTCGACAGCGAATGGCGCTGCATTTATGTCAACCCGGTCGGCGCGCAGCAGCTGCGCCGCACGCAACAGGATTTGACCGGATCGCTCATCTGGGAGCTTTTTCCAGCGGCCGTCGGCGGGCCTTCGCACCGCGCCTACGAACGGTCAATGCGGCTGCGCGAGACTGTACGCATCGAGGAGTACTACGCGCCGCTTGATTGCTGGTTCGACATTTTCGCGTATCCCATCGATTTCGACAATCGGGTCGGCATCGGCGTGCATTTTGCCGACGTGACCGCACGCAGGCGTCGGGAGGAGCGGCTGGCGCGCAATGAGGAGGCAATGGCGCGCGCGCAGCAAATTGCCGGCGTCGGGAGCTGGCATTGGCATATCGACACGGAGGTGGTGCAGTGGTCCGCCGAAACGTACCGGCTGCTCGCATTCGAGGAGGACTACCACCCAACGACCGCATGGATGGAGGAGTTCGTCCATCTGGACGATGTGGCCCGCAATTTGGAAGCGATTCAGCATACACTCGAAACGAACGCGCGCTACGATCTCGTGCTTCGGATGCGCCCGCGCGACGGCAGCACGCGCATCTGTCATGTGCTGGGGGAGGCGGAGCGCGATGAAGCAGGTCGCGCTCTCGCCTTGTTCGGCACGATGCAGGATATCACCGAGCGGACGCGCCTCGAGCGCGCAGCAGCGCAGGACAAACGCGATTTGCAGAACGCGCTGCGCGCGGCGCGGATGGCCAATTATGCGTGGAACATCGAGTGCGACGTTATGGACTGGTCGCCCGAGTACTACGAACTCACTGGCCTCGATCCGGCTACGTTTACGCCCGTTCGTGAGGATGTACTTGCGCGCATTCACCCCGATGACGCGGCGTATGTGCGGGCAACGAGTGCCGCAGCGATCAAGTCCAAAGGCGAATTCGAAGTGCAGTATCGGTTTCTTCACGGCGACGGCAGCTGGCGGCATCTGACGTCGCTCGCGCAGGTGGAACGGGATAGCGAGGGTAAGCCGACACGTATCATCGGCTCCGTGCGTGATCGCACGACAGAAGTGCAGCTCGACGAAGAACGCCTCCGTCTCGAACGGCAGATGCAGCAGGCGCAGAAGCTCGAGAGCCTGGGCGTGCTCGCTGGCGGTATCGCGCACGATTTCAACAACCTGCTCGTGGGCATCCTTGGCAACGCCAGTCTTGCCGCCGCCGCACCGCAGATGCCCGGCTTTGCGCGCGAGCTGCTCAGTGAAATTGAGCGATCCGCGCAGCGTGCAGCGGATCTCACGCATCAGTTGCTCGCGTACGCCGGCAAAGGACGCTTCATCGTTGAGCCATGCGGGCTGTCGCAGCTCGTCGAAGAGATGCTCACGCTGGTGCGGTCGGCGATGAGTCGAAAGGCGGAGTTGCATCTCGATCTGGCGTGCGATCTCCTCTCGATCGCCGCCGACGCCACGCAATTGCGACAGGTCGTGATGAACCTGCTGACCAATGCCTCGGATGCGCTCGAAGATCGGCCCGGAAACATCATTGTGCGCACGGGGATGGAACTTGTCGACGGCAGCGACCGCGCTGGAGTACTCGGCGGCGATCCACTTCCCGATGGACGATATGTCTACCTCGAGGTGTCGGACACCGGGGTCGGCATGGACGCGGAAACGCTGGCGAGAATATTCGATCCGTTCTTTACCACGAAATTCACCGGTCGAGGGCTTGGGCTCGCTGCGACGCGAGGCATCATGCAGGGACATCGCGGTGCGATCAAAGTCTATTCAAAACCGGGCAAGGGAACGACGTTCAAGCTGCTCTTCCCAGCGATTGACGAAGCGGCTGTCGAACGGGCGCAAGCGCCTCGGTCGACCAGTTGGCGGGGGACGGGAACTGTACTGGTGATCGATGATGACCCAGCGGTGCGCCGCGTCACCCGTCTCGTGCTCGAGCGCCTTGGCTTCGATGTGCTCGAGGCGGCAGATGGTCTGGACGGTCTCGAGGTGTACCGGCAGCATCGAGAACGAATCCAGCTGACGCTGCTCGATCTCACCATGCCGAAGCTCGATGGAGAAGAGACGTT
>JAYUWD010000230.1:0-15785 GCA_043753735.1 Gemmatimonadaceae bacterium | reverse complement strand
AGTTCCGTGTCGTCTCACTTGAAGAGAAGCCCGCATCGCCGAGATCCAACTATGCGGTGACAGGACTCTATTTTTACGACGAGCAGGTTACCGAGATCGCCGCGCAGCTCGCGCCATCTGCACGCGGTGAATATGAGATCACCGACCTCAATCTCGAGTATCTGAAGCGCGGCGAGCTTCAGCTCGAAGTCATGAGTCGCGGCACTGCCTGGCTCGACACGGGAACGCAGGAATCTCTGCATGATGCGTCGAGTTTCGTGCAGGCGGTGGAGCGGCGTCAGGGGCTCAAGATCTCCTCGCCCGAAGAAATTGCATGGCGACTTGGCTACATCGACGACGCGCAACTCGACGCGCTCGCCCATCCCTTGGGGAAAAGCGGCTACGGAGAGTACCTGCGCGCGCTCATCAAAGAGGGCGGGCGCGGCGCGCTGTTCGGATAGCGCACCGCGCCCGCACGTCACCGATGCCGACTGCTACCGACGCGAGAGAACCACGACGGTGGCGAGCGCGGTGAGCGTCTGGGCGATAACGGTTAAGGTCGAGAGCAACGACCCCGCCGGACGTTCACTCTTGGACGGTACCACTACCGTAGCTCCCGCCCTGGGCGTTGGATCGAGCGGGATCAGCCAGAACAACTTGTGCCTGCTCTCGATCTTTCCGTTGGGTTGAATCACATAGGCGCGCCTTGGATTGCCGCGCTCCGTGGGACCACCAGCAGCGCCGAGATACGCGCCGAGCGACTTGCCGGTCGCGACCAGCGCCGTTGGCGCGTTCACCTCTCCGCGGACAGAGACCGTCTGCTGACGCAAGGGCACGAACACCGAATCGCCCTCCTCGAGAAACAGATTGTCGAGGCTGTTCTGCGCGCGAAGTGCGACGGCGAGATCTACGCCAACGCGGATGCGCTTGCCGTCTCCCTCCAGGCGTAGCGAGTCGCTGGACGACGATGAAAACGGTGGAAGCGGCACCTTTGACGAGTCGGACCGCTCAAACGTCGTGGACGTAGAGGTGCGCACGCGGGTGCTGACAGAGTTCGATTCCTTGATGAGACGCGTGAATTGCGCCGCATTCGCGTCCCCTTGGGTCGTGACGCCACCCGCGCGCAAGACCAAATCGCTGAGACGCTCGTTCCGGTTGCGCAATGTGTACTGACCAGGGAACCGGACTTCGCCAAGCAGTTGCACGGTGACGGGCAGGCGCCAGTCGGGGTTGCGGAGAATCAGGACGTTATCGTGCGGCTGAAGCACATACTCCTGGGCGCCTGGAGGCGGTACGCGTCCATCAGCAAACAGGTAGCCCGAGTCGAGCGGCACGCGGATCGTGGTCGCCAGCGTCGTTACGTCTCGTTGTTCCGGCAACCGTGCGATTTCGGCTTCGCGCAAATACGCGCTCTCAGCAAAGCCGCCGGCCAGCAGCGCCAAATCGCGCAGCGTCATCCCCTCCCGCCACGGGAAGCGTCCGCCTTTCGACACAGCGCCGCCGATCGCGACATACCGATCAGGGCGGAAAGCGGTGCGGCTATACGCGATGATCTCATCGTCTTCTTGCAGCAGCAGCGGTTGCACCGTTGCGCCGGTGCTGTCTCGCAACATCGCGCGAAGTTGTAACCGCGTGGAGTCCGCGAGTAGGCGCGATACCAGCACGCGGCCGAGATAAGCATCGGGTTTCACGCCACCGGCTCGCCGGAGCGCATCGGTCAGCGTCAGCCCTGCTACAAATCCCTGCGGCCCCGGACTCCAGACATGACCGCTCACGACGATGCGATTACGTACCCGGTCCGCGATCGCGGGCACGCGAACGACATCACCATCCACCATCGCGAACGCAGGCGCGCTCCCATCGGAGCCCAGCGGAATATCGATGGATGCGCGATCCGCGCCGCCGGTGGCGCGCGCACTTCTCGGCAGGATCCGATCGACGAGTACGCGACGACCATTCGCCGTTACACTCAGGCCACCGGCCGCCGCCAGCGCATCGGCGAGCGATTCGCCGCTTTTCAGTTCGTACGTCGCTGCACGGATGACCTCACCGTCCACCCGCACACGTGACCCGCGCACCGGCACAAAGAGCACGTCACCTTGCTGCAATCGCACATCCTGCGACGCGTCGCCACGAAGCAGGTAGTCATAGACATCAAGGTTGGCCACCGCCTTCCCCCCGCGCCGCACTTCGACGCGACGCAACGAACCTCGCTCGCTGGGGCCACCGGCTGCGTAAAGCGCGGTAAGCGCCGTGCCGGCAGACGAAATGCGATAAGCGCCTGGTGTCACCACGTCGCCGACGACAAACACCTGATTGGAGCGAAGCTTGGAAACGTTGATCGAAAACCGAGTTGTCGCGCCGGCCCCGCGCTGCACGCCGCTGTACACGCGTCCGAGGCGCGCGTACAGCAGGTCTTCAAGTTGTCCGAGCGTGAGGTTGGCGACGCCCACCTGACCCACCTGTGGAATGACGACAAAACCGCCGCGCGTCACTTCAAGGGTATGCGCTTCCTCAACGTCGCCGGTAAGGATCAGCACCAACTCATCGCCCGGCCCAATGCGATAACCTGCATCCACGGGACCGTCGAGGTTGGGCTGGAACCGGGTGGTGGCCTCCCGGAAGAGCGCCAGCCCGAACAGCTCCGCGCTGGTCGCCGACAACGTTTTGTCGCGAGAGGTCAACGTGTCGACCGCTATCGGCACCGGTGCACGGCGAGGCCGATCGCCAAACATTGCCTGCATTTCCTCGATATCGCGATCGTCCGCAATACCAAGCGCCCGAATCGCAGACAAGACCGTCGTGGTCGAGCCCGTCGCTGCCGAGGCGTTCCCGCCCTCCAGATAGCCGTCGAGCAGATTTTCCGGATAGCCTTCAGCGCGCAGTCTCGCCCGAACCTGTTGCGGGGTCAAGCCACTCGTGCCGATGCGCTCGCGAAGCTGGGCGAGCAGTTCCGGTCGCGCCTTGAGAAGGGCCGCGGCATCAGCACTGGACGGACGCACACCTTGCGTTACCTGCGCCGAGCCGCGCGACGACAATCCGATCGAGAGCAGAGTGACCGTCAACAGTGCGTGATGCAGGCGCAGCGTCATGAGGTGAGTGAGTTGACAGCAGGGCGAACGCCAGTTGACATCACGCCGGATTCAGGAAACGCCCGAGTCAGCGATGGCGGCGTCAGTGTGTTTGGTGGCTCCAGATAAGACGATACTGGATCGTCTGTACCAAAATCCTCGACCAGCGCGAGCATGGCTGACCTGAGTGCGATCTCATCGATTCCGTGTTCGAGGTCCTTGAGCAACTGTTTCATTCGTCTTTGCGCGACCAGAGGAACGTCAGTGTTTTTTGCTCGAAGAACTTTCGGGTGTACGGTCGGGGCCGCCTGTTCACTGCCGAAGAACATCTCTTCATACAATTTCTCGCCGGGCCGAGCGCCGGTGAAGCGAATCTCGATGTCGACGTCGGGCTCGAGTCCCGACAGCTGAATCAGGTCTCGGGCGAGATTCACGATCGGAACGGGTTCGCCCATGTCGAGGCAGAAAACCTCACCACCACCGCCGAGCACAAACGCCTGCAGTACAAGCTGAACCGCTTCAGGAATGGTCATGAAGTAGCGACGCATTTCGGGATGCGTGACGAGCACGGGCCCTCCAGCGCGAATCTGTCGCAGGAACGTCGGCACGACCGAGCCACGACTGCCAAGCACGTTGCCAAAGCGCACGCAGACGTATGCATGCCCACTGTCGCGCGCGGCGATCTGAACGACTTGTTCAGCGATGCGTTTTGATGCCCCCATCACACTGGCCGGGCGCACGGCCTTGTCGGTGGAAATCAGCACGAGGTGGTGCACGTCGGCGGCGAGTGCCGCGTCAACTACGCTCTGCGTTCCGAGCACGTTATTGCGAAGCGCCTCGAGCACGTTGGCTTCCATCAAAGGCACATGCTTGTGCGCGGCCGCGTGAAAAATCACTGCGGGTTTGTGGTCGCGCACTACGCGGGCCATTGCCACACGATCGCGCACGTCAACGATCACCGGGACTGTGAGCAGCCCCGGAAACGCCGTTCGCAACTCCTGCTGAATTTCGAAAATCGAGTTTTCACCGCGACCCACCAGCACGACGCGGGCCGGATGCACCATTGCAAGCTGTCGGCACAGCTCCGACCCGATGGAGCCGCCGGCACCGGTGACGAGCACAGTCCGACCGTTTACGAGCGTGCGCACTGCACCCGTATCCGTTTCGATCGGCGCGCGTTGCAACAGGTCTTCAATCCGGATTTCGCGCAGCTGCGACGCAACGTCCGTGCGGGTGATCATTTCATGCAACGACGGTACGGTCCGTGCTTCCAGACCGGCGCTGCGCGCCAATTGGAGAATGTGCCGGATGACTGTACCGGGAGCCGAAGGCATGGCGATGATTACATGCCGCACTCCCAGTGAGTGCGCCGCTTGCGGCAACTCCGAAATGTTGCCCACCACCGGTAAATCGCCGACAACCAAACCCCGCTTGCCGGGCTCGTCGTCGAGAAATCCGATCGGGCGGAACCCAATGCGCGACTGAGACAGCAACTCGCGCGCAGCCATCTGCCCGGCGGATCCGGCTCCGACGATGAGTGCGGTCGGGAGTCGAGTCTCGACCCGGCGCCGCTCACGACGCCGAGTGAGGAATCGTCCCGACACCCGCGGTAGAATCACCACCGCCGCGCCCAGCAGCGCATCCAACACCGCTACTCCGATCGGCATGCGACCGGATGTCAGCCCAAATCCCGAGAAAAAAAGTGTGCCGGACAAGATCGAAAGCGTGCCCGCGAAAACAGTGGCTGCGAGCAAGCGCTCGAGCTCCGCGACGCTGGCTAATGACCACACTCTGCGGTAGAGACCCGCCAGCCAAAACAACCCCAATCGAACCGGGACCATGATGGCAATGAACCAGAGGAAAACGTCACGGTTGCCATCAAAGACCCAGCTAAATCCTTCGAATCTGGCCGAGTACGCTACGGCACATGTGAGCACGAGGCTGATCGCGTCGCACGCAAACAGGTGTCTGTTACGCAGACGCCCGCGCGCCACATCCGCAGCACTCAACGATCCTGTGGGTGTATACTTCGCCGCTGTGATCAATCGAAAGGGGTTCTGTTTCTTGGACACGAAGTCGCAGAAGCCGAGCTGCTGCAATTTGCTATGTTTTTCAAGGCATAATAATAGCACAAGTTATGCCAACTTGACCGGCGGCGCAACGCGAGAGACTGGCGACGAGAGGCATTGCAAATGACGCTGAAAGAGCCGGCAGCAGGAGTATCAATCGTGGAGCAGGACTTTGCTCGAACCGAGACCCCAGAGCCTCACCGTGGCCGCACCAAAGCCATCCTGCACACGCATCCGGAAATTCGCACACTCATTGGGCGTTGCGAAGCAACGTTCCTGCTGATTGTCGCATCGGTTGTGCTGCAGGTCACCATGGCATTCGTGCTTCGCGACGCGTCCTGGTGGTGGGTACTGTTTGCCGCCTACGGCGTCGGAGCCTTCGCCGATCATGCGCTGTTTGTCATGGTGCACGAGTGCGCGCACAACTTGATCTTCCGGCGCTCCTGGGCCAACATGTCGGCGGCCATCCTTGCAAATCTGCCGCAGTTCTTCCCGTCGGCCGTCTCGTTCAAGCGCTACCACCTCAAACATCACTCCTTTCAAGGGGTGCACGAACTGGACGCCGACCTGCCCGGTCGCTGGGAGGCGAAACTGATTGGTAAATTCGCAGTCGGGAAAGCGATTTGGTTGCTGTTTTTTCCGCTCTTTCAGATTACCCGTACGGCGCGCACGAAGGAGATTGCGCTGGTTGATCGATGGGTGATCTTGAACTGGATCGCGCAGATCGCGTTCAACCTCGCCATCTGGTGGCTGCTCGGTCCGCGCGCGATGGGTTACCTCCTGCTTTCGTTTTTCTTTTCTGTCGGACTGCACCCATTGGGTGCACGTTGGATCCAGGAGCACTACCTGACGGCCGGCAGACAGGAAACGTACAGCTACTACGGTTCACTCAATCTGATTGCGCTGAACGTTGGGTTTCACAACGAGCACCACGACTTCCCGTCGATCCCGTGGAATCGTTTGCCGCAGCTCCGCCGGATGGCGCCGGAAGCGTATTCTTCGCTGCACGCCCACTATTCGTGGACGCGACTGCTTTTACGTTTTCTGTTTGATCAGGAGTTGTCGCTTTTCTCGCGACTTGTTCGCAAGAATCGCGGTGGGGTGCGAGTGACTGACGAGGCCAACGCCGACACCGAAATCATGTTGGGGCACAAGTAAGCCCCGCGTTACGGTTCCAGATGCTTGAAGATCAACGCCGCATTCGTCCCGCCAAATCCAAATGAATTGCTCATCACTGCATCGACGTGCGCCACACGGGCGACGTTTGGCACGCAGTCCAGTGTGATAGCGGGGTCCTGTCGATCCAGATTGATCGTTGGGGGAAGTATTCCGCGTTCCATGGCCAGAATACTGATGATCGCCTCGGCCGATCCGGCCGCACCCGTCAGGTGACCCGTCATGGACTTGGTGGACGAGATTGGCAGCCGCCGCGCATGCTCACCGAACGTGTGCTCGATTGCCGTGGCCTCGGCGATGTCTCCGATGGGCGTGGCGGTACCGTGCGCGTTCACGTAGCCGATCTCCGAGGGGTGCAGCTGCGCGTCGGCCAACGCGAGTCGCATGCACCGTTGCGCGCCTTCATGCTCCGGGCCGGGCGCGGTCATGTGAAACGCATCGGAGGTTGCACCGTAACCCGCGAGCTCGGCATGGATGCGCGCGCCGCGCGCGCGCGCGTGCGACAGCTCTTCGAGCATCAGAATCGCGGCACCTTCGCCGAGTACGAAGCCATCACGGTCCACGTCGAACGGTCGACTCGCACGGGCCGGATCATCGTTGCGCGTGGAGAGGGCGCGGATGGCGTTAAAGCCAGCGATGCACATGAATCCGATTGGCGCTTCCGCACCGCCAGCCAACGCGACGTCAGCTTCGCCCCGCTGGATGAGACGCATCGCTTCGCCAAGAGCGTGTGCGCTGGTGGCACAGGCGCTGTTCGTCGACCAGTTCGGCCCTTTGAAGCCAAAGCGGATCGAGATGTGACTCGACGCCATGTTGATCAGCACGTTCAAAATGAAGAACGGGCTCACGACTCCCGGCGACGACGGTCGCGCGGCCATGGTCGCCTCTTCGGCAGAGGCGAGCCCGCCGACGCACGAGCCCACCACCACCGCTGCGCGCGACGCATTTTCCGGCTTTACAGTGAAGTCGGCATCACGCATCGCCATCTCTGCGGCTGCCAGCGCGAACTGCTGATAGCGATCGAGACGACGCGCCTGTTTGCGGTCCATGTGCTGCTCGGGAGCCCACGCCTTCACCTCGCCGGCAAAGCGCGTTTGCATCATGCTCGCGTCGAACAAGGTGATGGGCGCGATGCCGCCGCGGCCGTTCGCGAGCGAGTCCCACGTCGCGTCGGCCCCAATGCCGCACGGCGTGATGAGCCCCATGCCTGTGACGACCACGCGTCGCTTTGTGCTCAAGGGGTAAGCACCTTGTCGTAGACACGCCACCGACGGTGGGCGCGCGCTCCCATCGCCTCCATCGGTCGAGTCATCAATTGATTGTCCTCAAGCACCCACGACGCTTCAGCGCCGGTCGCGCCGAACGCACGGCCGCGGCGAAACATCTCGCTCGCGAAGAGTTGAAAAATACTGCGCGAGCGGAACGCGGGTTTGACGCCGAGGAGGATCACGCGCCCGGATTTCAACTTGCTTTTCCCGAGTAGCAGTTTGAACAGTCCGGTGGGGAGCAGCCGGCCACTGGCAATACGCTTGAAGATGCGGTTGAAATCAGGCAGCACGATCATGAATCCTGCAGGTTCACCATTCACTTCGGCGACAAAAGCGAACTGCGGGATGATCAGCAGCTTCATCTCCTTGGCCATGTGAACAAACTCGATCTTGCTCATGGGAACGAACCCCCAATTTTTCCCCCACGCTGAATTGTAGATCTCCCAGCACAATTCGAGTTCGCGAGCGAAGTGACCGAGGTCGACGTCTCGGAAAGTCAGATTGGTTCGTGAACGCGCCCGTTCGGCGTGTTCCTCGAATTGCGGGGGAAGCGCAAATTCGCGGTCGCCCATCGGCAGATCATATGCCAGCAGGTCTTTGGCCTTCGTCATTCCGGCGGCCTCGTACAGTGTCGCGTAGTACGGCGGATTCCACGGCGTCATGATCATTGGATGCTCGTCGAATCCGTCGACGAGCAGCCCGACCTCGTGATTGGTCGACGGACTCATGGGACCTCGCATGGTATCGAGCCCACGCGCACGCAACCACTTGGCGGCCGCGTCGAACAAGGCGTCGGCCACGGCCTGATCGTTGATCGCTTCGAAAAAGCCGAAAAAGCCGACGCGATCCTGATGAAACTCGTTGTGCGCCGGATTTTCGATGGCGGCAATGCGGCCAACCACGCGGGCGTCACGAACGGCCACGAACAGTGCTCGTTTCGCCCGCAGATAGAACGGATTCTTCTGCTCGTCAAGCGCATCAAGCACCATGAGTCGCAGCGGCGGAACCCACGCCGGATGTGCGTGAGTGTTGTAGATCTGCCATGGCAGATCTACGAATCGCTTGAGATCTCGTCGCGACGTAACGGGCGTGATATGTAGAGACACAGGTCCCGGAAAAGAGTCGCTGACCGAACGCACCGGGACGCCAGATCCGCGGGGTTGAGGAATGTTATCGGCATGTTTAGCCCCGCGCACCAGACCCTGTGTGAAGGATCGACAACCGCTGGTCACGCTGTTACGTACAGTCATGCGGCTCCGAGTGATCTCCTGGGGGTTCGGGTGTGTGCTGCTTCTTGCACGCGCCCTCGGCGCGCAGGGCACACGCGACACGACGGCGCGCCTGCTGTACGACGCGTTGCCGTACGGCAGCCAAGGCTATTTCTCTCCGTTGACGGTGCTTCTGAACAAGGGGTTTGACCATTTCCAGGCGCGCAACACATCGCGCGATGTTTGGCGCTTCCCGTATCGCAACGCGCTCACCAACGGCGCGTGGGATGCGCTCCGCCGACCCCGCGCCGCGATCGAACATTATCCTGGATGGTCACGCTGGCTGCGCACCGAAGTGCTGCCGCTGAGCGTGCGCGGTGGCGACGCGGCGTGGGTTGTGAATTACACCGAGCATCTGCTCGCCGGCGGCCTCACGTATCGCATGCTCGGGGAATGGTACGCCGATCGAGGAGTACGATGGCCGCGCGCCTGGGCGGCCGCCACCACGTTCGCTGCGGCCATGATGAATGAAGGTGCCGAATTCGCGACGGCAAACCGCGCGGCAGCATCGACGGTTGCCGATCTCTACGTGTTTGACCTGGGCGGCATCGTCCTCTTCAACTGGGATCCGCTCGTTCGTTTCTTCGCCGGTCGGCTTCAGGCCGCGGATTGGTCCAATCAGGCGTCATTCACCGCGCCGGACGGTCAACTCCGGAATACGGGGCAGTACTACGTCTACAAGATCCCGCTCCCGGGAGAGCGATGGCGCCTCTTTGCTCGCGCAGGCATGGGCGCACAGTTCGGGCTCACTCGTCGGCTAACTGACCAGCTCTCCGTCAGTACGGGATTGGGGCTCGACACCGAAGTGCGCAATGTCGATCCGGTCACGCGAGCAGAGTCGATTCGCATGGCGTACGGCGGCGGGGTGTACCTCGATCGACGCAATTCGCTTCTCACCAGCCTCACCGTAGGACCGACTGCACAAAAAATCACACTGAACATCTACCCCGGCGTTCTCCCCGGCATCCTACGCGATGCCGGTGTGTGGGGCGCTGTGACCAGAGACGGACAGTTGATCTATGGCGTGGTGCATCGGCGCGCGCTGGGGCTCGGTGTCGGCTACTCTCCGCGCCAGTAGCAGTCATGCGAATTGCGACAGTCTTTGTGGGCGTAGCGCTCGCGACGGCTCCAAACGCGCCGCTCTCGGCGCAACGCTTGCCTGCCCCGTCGGCCGCGAGATCGGATTCGGATTCAGCAGCTCACGGGGTCGCGCGAGGGAAGCGCGATGACGCCTCGAAACCAGGGTGGTCGCGCCCATCGCACGCCGACAGCACGCGACTGTTCTACAAAGGCTACGGTTATGGCAGCGATGCGTACTTCAGCCCTGTCACCGTATTGCTGAACAAGGGATACGACATTTTTCAGCTGCGCAACAGTCCGCGCAACATCACCACGTTTCCATACGGCAATGCGTGGAACTACGGCATTCGACAGGTGGTGCAATACCCGGGCGCGGCTGTCGATCGGTTCGGGGGCTGGAAGCGGTTCACGCGGGTGGAGCTGTTGCCCCTCTCGACCAATGTGCGCGAACTGAATTGGTTTGCGAATTACACCGAACACCTCATGGGTGGCGGGCTGACGATGCGCATGCTCGACGAATGGTACCGCGAGCGTGGTGTGCCCCTGCCGAGACTCTGGGCCATGGTCAACACATACGCCGCCAGTCTGCTCAATGAAATTTCGGAGCAGCCAGATGTGCGGATCTCCAGCCCAGGCGGTGTGGCAGACCTGCTCTTTTTCGACACGGGCGCCATCCTGCTCTTTCACTGGAGTCAGCCATCGCGGTTCCTGGCGCGCACACTGCAAGCGGCCGACTGGTCAAACCAGGCTACGCTGACGCTTCCCAACAAACAGCTGCAGAACAACGGTCAATACTTTTCGTTCAAAGTGCCGATCGGGCTTGAGCGAACGCGACTGTTCATTCGCGGTGGCATGGGCGCGCAGTTGGGCATCTCGCAAAAAATTGGCGAGGAACATCACTTCAGTATTGGCGCCGGTGGCGACACCGAAGTGCGTGACATCGACAAACAGGGGTTGGAAACGGTCAAGTTTGCGCCCGGTGCAGGCATATATTGGGATCGCAACAACTCGTTGCTGTGGTCCGTGACCACGAGCCCAGCGGAGAATCTCGTCGCCGTCAATGTGTATCCGGGCGTGCTCCCTGGTTTCGCGCGTTCCGTTGGCGCGTGGGTTGTACGCACACGACGCGACGAGTGGCGCTTTGGCATCGTGCACCGACAGGCACTCGGCCTCGGGATCGGCTACGGGCGCTGAGAAGCCGAGGCCAGCAACGCCGCGATGGTGTCGACGGCGTGATCGATCTGCGCATCGGCATGCTCGCACGACAGAAAAAAGCGGAGACGCGCGGCGTGTTCCGAAACGGAGGGAGCGATCATCGGTTGGACGTACACGCCCCGTTGCTGCATCGCTCGAGACAACGACACGGCCTCGCGTGACCCATTTACCATCACCGGTACGATGGGCGTGTCATTTTCCGGGCCGATCACCAGTTGCGCGGCCCGGGCTCGTTCGCGAAATCGAACCGCTCGGCTGCGCAGTTGCGCCACTCGCTCCGGTTCTCGCTGCAGTACTTCCAGTGCAGCGTGCGCGGCCGCCGCGGCGCTCGGAGCAAGTCCGACACTAAAAACAAAGCCCGGGCATGTGAAGCGCAGCAATTCAATTAACGCCGCGCTGCCGGCGATGTATCCGCCGCAACTGGCCAGGGCTTTGCTCAACGTTCCCATCCACACGTCCACGTCGGCAGCGTCGACACCCGAGGCCTCCGCAAGACCGCGCCCCGTGGCGCCAAGTACGCCCAGCCCATGCGCCTCGTCCACCATCAGCATCGCATGATGCCGTTGTTTCACCGCGACGAACGCGGCGAGATCGGGGCTGTCTCCGTCGGCGCTGTCCACGCTTTCGATCAGCACCAGTGCGCGTCGGTACTGCGCTCTGCAGCGCGTCAGAATGGCATCGAGTCCACGCCAGTCGTTGTGCGCAAATACCACGCGATGGGCGCCCGAAAACTGTGCCCCCTGCATGCCGCTGTTGTGCAACTGCTCGTCACAGCACACCAGATCATCGGCGCCCACGAGATGCGCGATTGTCGATACGTTGGTGGCGTGGCCTCCCACAAACGTGAGTGCCGCATCGACGCCAAGAAATGCGGCCAGCGCCCGTTCAAGTTGGCCGTGAATCGGGCGCTCACCGGAGACGACGCGACTCGCGGAGACCGAAGATCCCCAACGCGTGATCGCCAGCTGCGACGCTTCGTTAACCTGCGGGTGGCCTGACAGACCGAGGTAGTTGTAGCTCGCGAAATTACTGAGCGTCACACCATCGATCTGTGTGAACGCGCCGGCCACGCCGTCGTTGACTTGAAAGAAGGGGAGCTCGAGTCGCTCGTTGACCAACGCCTCGCGTCGGGCCTGCAACGCCCGATATTCGGGCCACGCCGAAACGAGTGTGGACGCCACAGCAGATGACGCGTCAGGGATTACGTTCACGGCTCGGTCGATTTCCGATGCCGCCAACTGGTCGGCCGCGCTCGTTGATGCACGATCGACCGATCCGTCATGAACGGCTCCACGCGTCTCGAGCTGCTGCAACATGGCATCCAGACTTCCGGCTTCCCAAATCGCGCGCGCGTCGATCGGAGCGCCGAGGTGCTGCTCGAGTTGCGTCTGCAACCGCAGCACCGCCAATGATTCGACGCCTGAGGCGACTAATGTCTGCGTGAAGTCGATCGTGGCTTCGGCGATGTGCAGTTCGGCCGCCAGCCACTTCGATACCACCGCGCGCGTGGTCAGCTCTTTTGGCTGGGAACCAGTTTGTGTTGCTGCTGGGGCGTCAAGAGAGTTGCTGTTCGCGATGTACGTCAGTCGCCCTGCCTCCCACAGTCGTCGGCACGCATCCCGCCGCGCCTTGCCGCTCGACGTGCGTGGCAGGGTGCGCGCGCGCGCCAGCACCACTGCATGTGGACGAACGCCGACCGCATCGACGACGCCGCGGCGAATGCGCTCCATGACTTCGTGATGTGTGTCGGGGGTACACCCTCGCTCCACTTCAGCCAGCACAACCAGCTCTTCGCCCGTCGGCGACTCCACGCTGAATGCGACGCAGTGGCCACTGCACACACTGGTGTGGGCCGATTCGGCGGCGCGTTCGATATCGTGCGGATAGAAATTTCGCCCACCAACAATCACAAGATCCTTAAGCCGACCGGTGACGTGCAGTTCGCCGTGCACGAAAAACCCCAGGTCGCCGGTGCGCAGATACTTGGTTCGACCGGTACGAACATCTGCCGCTTCGTCGGCCTCGGCGTCGTCAACCGCGAGCGTCGCACCAAATGTTGCGGCCGTTTCGTCTGGCCGGTTCCAGTAGCCCGCCGCCACGCTGCGCCCCCGTACCCAGATTTCTCCGATCACACCATCGACGCATCGGATGCATTGAACCGGATGGACGATGATGACCGAATCCTCCTCGGCCGGGATCCCGCAGGAAACAACGGTTGTGCTGCGAAGGGATGAGGTACGCGCGACGCCGCTCCCACCCTGGTCAAGGAGTCGCGGTCTCGATGCCCCCGGCGATGCACGCGAGACCGTCACCGGCCCGTCAATCGTTCTACTGACCACGACCCCGGTTGGCGCCGCATCCATCGGGCTCTGCTCAAGAGCCACGCAGGAAACTTCGCAGCCGCGTAGCATCGACTCCGCGGGGCCGCCAGAAACCAACAGTGTCGCTTCGGCCAAGCCGTAGCAGGGGACGAACACGGAGCGCCGCAGTCCGCTTGGGGCAAACGCATCGATGAAACGGCGCACCGTTTCGGCGCGCACGGGTTCAGCACCGTTGAAGGCGACGCGCCACGACGACAAATCGAGTTGCGACCGTTCGCGAGCCCCAATGCGATCAACGCAGAGGTCATACGCAAAATCCGGTGCGCCACTGGTGGTTGCGCGATAGCGTGAAATTGCTTCGAGCCAACGCGCCGGACGTTGCAGAAAGCTCGCGGGCGTCATCAGCAAGGTGGGTACGTCGGCGTACACCGGCTGCAGAATTCCGCCAATCAACCCCATGTCGTGAAAGGGGGGGAGCCAGAAGACCGCGCTGTCACCGGCCTGATGACCCGTCACGCGATGAATGAGACGCGCCTGGTGCAACAGATTGTCATGGGTCAACATCACACCGCGCGGATCGCCGGTGGATCCCGACGTGTATTGCAACATTGCCAGTGCCGAGCGCGTGGCCGGTGGAGCCGACCACGGGAACAGCTGTCGCCCACTCACCGGGTGATCGTGCGAGTCGGCGATCACGGTGCTGATGTCCAACCAGGCGATGGTCGACTCGACGCCCATCAGCGGCACGGCACGGGAGTGTTGCGCGGCCGAAACCAGAGCCACACGGACAGCTGCATCCTTGAGCAACAGGGGTACGCGCGTATCGCGCCGGTGTGGACTGGGCGCATGGGACGGCACCGCCACCATACCGGCGTAGAAACATCCGAAGCAGGCCACAATAAAGTCGAGCCCAGGCGCGACGAGCACGGCAACACGGTCGCCCGGTGAGGCCAGCTCGGTCAGGCGACGGGCCACTGCAATCGCACGTTTGCGCAACATTTCGTACGTCAGCAAATCGCGCTCAACGCCGTCGTCGCCGAGCAGGCGAAACACGACCCGCGTGGGCGACGACGCAACCCGATACTCGAGCACGTCCACGAACGACGCCGGACAAGCGCTGGCGGCGTCGTCGGGGCGAAGCAGGGAAGGCGCAGAGAGTGGGAGCGATGCCAAGTGTTCGATCGTCATTGTTGAAGTGAACCGAATGAGCGGTCGGGCAACCATCCTTCATCAACATACGCGGCACGCGTTTGTTCAAGTCCATCGCGAAGCGTGGTGGCGGCTCGCCAGCCGATAGTTCGGCTGATTCCGCTTGAGTCGCATACCCAGCCGCGGGCCTCGGCGAGGGCAAATTTCTGCGTTGTCAGCAACGGGGCGTTCCCTGTGACGCGCCCCCACAGATCGCCCATCGCGGCGCCCGCGCGCAGCAGTGTGCGCGGAACTTCGATCAGGCGGGGCGTACGTGCAGCGAGTCGAGCTATCTCCAGATAGAGATCACGCCAGCTGATCGGCTGCGGATGTGCCACCAACCAACGCTTGCCTACCGCGCCAGGATGCACGGCCGCCTCCAAAAGACACGGGACGAAATCATGTACGAACAGCATCGAGAGTTGCTGTTCGGGTGACGATGCAAGCCACGCGATCCGATGCTCGACTTGTTTGAAGGCGGCAAGAAAATCACCATCCCCCGGCCCGAACACGGCCGATGGCCGAAGCACGACCATCGGCACCGCTTCACGCCATCGCCACGCCGCGTTCTCCCCAGCCAGTTTGCTGCGGCCGTAGCCTTCAATCGGATCTGGACTCATCGCGTCGGTGCGTGCGTCTGCGTCACGCGGCGTCGGGCCAGCGGCCGCCTGCGATGACACCACGATCAGTCGCGGCGGCAGGGAGCGTCGGGCCAGCGCTGCCGCGATGTGCGAAGTCGGCCGGACATTTGCCCGCTCGAAATCAGACTCGCGCACGCCGCGGGTCGCGCCGGCAAGATGAAAGACATGGGTGGCCCCATCCCACACGCCACACGACGATACGGCTGCCGCATCGAGCAAATTCACCGTCCACGACCGCAGCTGCCCGAGCGCCAAATCGGATTGTTTTGCACCGGTCGCGCCATTGTCCGAGCGCGACTGCGGGCGTGATGCCGGCCGGCGCAGCGTGCGGACCTCCGCCCCGGCGAGACGCAATGCTGAAACGAGATGAGTACCGATGAAGCCCGAGCTTCCGGTCACCACGGCGATCATGGTGCGGTGCGTCGATATGGGAACCAGAGGAGCGGCGCGCCGGGCGCGAGTGCGGCGAGCAACTGACAAGCATGCTGAACGACCGCGATCGCCATCGC
>JAYUWD010000229.1:0-1644 GCA_043753735.1 Gemmatimonadaceae bacterium | reverse complement strand
CTCGATGCGCGTGCTGGTTCGTCGCGCGATGCAGCAGGGTGCGATGGGGCTGTCGTCTGGATTGTTCTATGCGCCCGGAAGTTTTGCGACGACGGAAGAAGTAATCCAGTTGGCGAAGGAAGTCGCGCCGTTTGATGGCGTATACGATACGCACCAACGCGATGAGAGCTCCTATGGAATCGGGCTGCTCGCCTCAACGCGAGAAGCGATGCGTATCGCGAAGGAGGCGGGAGTGACGCTCAATATTTCGCACATCAAGGCGTTGGGCGTTGATGTGTGGGGGCGTTCCGATTCACTCATCGCGATGATTCGCGCTGCACGCGCGCGCGGTGATCGGGTCTTTGCCGATCAGTATCCGTACACCGCGTCAGGAACATCGCTCACGGCGTCGCTGGTACCACGCTGGGCCGAAGACGGGGGCAATGCGGCCCTGGTCGCGCGATTTGCCGATGACACGCTGTTGCCGCGCCTGCGTCGCGAGATGGAGGACAACATGCGCCGACGCGGGGGCGCTGCGTCGCTGCTGCTGGTTGATCCGCGCGACAAGACACTGCTTGGATTGACGCTGGCGCAGGTGGCCGAACGCATGAAGACTGACGCGATTTCTGCCGCGATTGCGGTGATACGAAACGGTGGTTCTGGCGTCGCGTCCTTCAACATGCAGCAATCGGATATCGACCTGCTGGCGAAGGAACCTTGGGTAATGACGGGGTCAGACGGTAGCGACGGCCACCCGCGCAAATACGGCACGTTCACAAAAAAGCTACGCGAATATGTATTGGATCGACCGGTGATGGCGTTGGAAGCGATGGTGCAACAGTCCAGCGCACTGCCAGCGCGAGTGTTCGGTCTCGTGGACCGCGGCGAGGTTCGTGAAGGCAAGTTCGCCGACGTGATCGTGTTTGATCCGGCGATGGTGAAGGACAAGAGCACGTACATCGAGCCGACGTTGCTCGCGGTTGGTATGCAATACGTGTTCGTGAACGGGGTTGCAGTGGTGGATGGAGGTCAGCTGAACAAGGCAATGCCGGGACGGGCGCTCAAGGGAGCGAAAGCGGATCGGTGATGGTTGGGGGTGCGGTGTGGACTTCTCCGTGGCCGGCATGCACGAGTACGGCACCATGTCAACACCAGCAGCCTGGACAACCGGCCGCACTGCGACGGACCGGAGTTTGCACTAGCATATTTATCAAGCGAGGCGGTAGTACAGCATACTGATGCTGGACGCGGCGCAAATTCTCATCCTTCGGAGCGAACATGACGTTGACGTCCCTGCAATTGCAGCACATCGAAAAGCGGCTCCACGAGGAGCGCGATCGTCTCGTTGGTCAGCTGCACGAGTTCACGAACGCAGAATCAGGCGAGGACAGCGAAGATCGCGCCGGTGACATCTCGAAATTTCCGACGCATGCGGCTGACCTCGGTACCGACGTCGCGAGTGAAGAGTTGGACGCGTCGATCGCGACGCGACGTTCCGCTGAGATTGCCGAAATCGATAGCGCGCTTGAACGAATCAAGACGGCGCCGGAATCGTTTGGCATCGACGAAAACTCCGGCGAATCGATTCCGTACGCGCGGCTGCAGATCATTCCCTGGGCACGGACGACGGTGGGGTAGCCGGTAGATTGGTACTTACATTTACTC
>JAYUWD010000228.1:0-1646 GCA_043753735.1 Gemmatimonadaceae bacterium | reverse complement strand
CGTGATACCACTCGGTGTCGCGCGCGAGCGGTGAAATGCCCGAGTCGTCCGGCTTGAAGTCGGCCAGAAATGGCAGCTCGACCGGCAACTGTGATTCGGGCACCGGTACAGTGCCGCACGCATCGCAATAGATGATCGGAATGGGCGGACCCCAATAGCGCTGGCGCGAAATGCACCAGTCGTGCAAGCGATAGTTAACGACCGCCGAGCCGTGTCCACCTTCGGCTAACCACGCCGTCACCTTCTGCTTTGCTTCGATCACCGGCAGTGCATCGAACTGCGCCGAATTCACGAGCCGACCGCCGACGTCGTTCGTGTATGCCGCATCGCCGAGTGGCGTGTGGGCATCGTCATCAGCACCGGCGACAACGCGCACGATGGGCAGGGAAAACACATGCGCGAATTCGAAGTCGCGTTCGTCGTGCCCCGGCACCGCCATGATCGCGCCGGTGCCGTATTCCATCAGCACGTAGTCGGCGATCCAGATTGGCACCGGTGCGCCCGAGGCAGGATTCGTCGCATAGCTGCCGGTGAATACGCCGGTCTTGTCCTTCACCGATTTGCGCGTGATCAGGTCCTGCTTTTTCGTGGCATCCTGATAGGCGCGAACGGCGTCTGCTTGTGCGGCCGACGTGATCGTTGCAACCAGCGGGTGCTCGGGAGCGAGTACGAGATACGTCGCGCCAAAAATCGTATCCGCACGCGTCGTGAACACGCGCACCCACTCGTCATGGCCCACAACCCTGAACGCCAACTCTGCCCCATCGGAGCGCCCGAGCCAATTCCGCTGCGCATGCTTCGTCACCTCCGACCAATCCAGCCAGTCGAGGTTGTTCAGCAAGCGTTCGGCATAATCGCTGATGCGAAAGAACCACTGCTCGAGAAAGCGCTGCTCGACCGCCGTGCCGCAACGCTCGCACAACCCATTCTCGACCTGTTCGTTGGCGAGCACGGTCTTGTCCGTCGGACACCAATTCACTGCGGCGGCTTTCTTGTACGCGAGCCCCTGCTTGTACAGCTGCAGAAAGACCCACTGCGTCCACTTGTAGTAGTTCGGCGCACTGGTGTCGACCTTCGACCGCCAATCGATCATCAACCCCGCGCGCTCCAACTGACGCTGGAAGTTCGCGATGTTTTTGGGCGTCATCTCCATCGGATGCGCGCCCATCTTGAGCGCATAATTCTCCGAGTGAATGCCGAAGGCGTCATAGCCGAGCGGCTGAAACACCTGATGTCCCTGGAGCCGATGGTAGCGCGCCGAGATGTCGCTGCCGGTGAAGGCAAAAAGATTCCCGACGTGCAGCCCTTCGGCTGACGGATACGGGAACATCATGAGCGCGAAGAACGGATTCGTCGCGTCGTCCAGGTTCACCTGATTGGTGCCCCGGTCGGCCCACCGTTGCTGCCAGCGGGGTTCGACGGTGGACGGCTCGTATGGTGTCGGAAGAGTCGGGTCGGGGTGCGTCATCCCGCAAAGATAGCGAGGGCAGCCAGTGTGGTGTCCAGCCCACCACTCCCGTCGTCCACCAACGCAATTTGTCGACGCACGACGGATCGAGCAGTGCTACCGCGGTGCCGTCGGCACCCCAGGATAATTCAAATACAACCGCTCAACGCTACACGCGAGCGGTAATAGCTGTGCCAGA
>JAYUWD010000227.1:0-1649 GCA_043753735.1 Gemmatimonadaceae bacterium | reverse complement strand
ATTCTTACAGATGCTGTCAACGAGCCACCGCGACCTACGGCGATCCACGAGGAGACGCAGTGCACACTATCCGCCTGATCTATTCCAGTGACGCCCGCGTTGGGCTGCACTACACCGACTTCATCGCAATCATGGAAAAGGCGGAGGAAACGAATGCCGCACGCGCGATCAGCGGGATGCTCTGCTATGGCGGCGGCAAATTCTTGCAAGCGCTCGAAGGCGAACGAGCTGTAGTGAATGCGCTGTATCATCACATCGCCACCGACAGTCGCCATTCGTGCTGCCAGTTGCTCAATGTCGAAGAAATCACCTCGCGCGACTTCGCCGAGTGGTCAATGAAAATCATCGACTGGAACGACGCGGCAACGGCAACGAGCCAACGCCAGGCCATTCTGCTCAAGCATTCGGGTTCGTCTGCGTTCGATCCCGATCAGATGACGGGACAGCAGGCGACGGCTTTCTTGCAGGAGTTGGCGGCGGCGGAGCGGGCGCTGCTGGAGTAAACCCCTGGGTCAGCGCCATCAGTTGCTCGATGAACGCTCGTTGGTCGGCACGGGTTACATCGCCTTCATGCCGCGTCAGCCATTGGAGGAACAGTGCGCGGCTCTCGGCTTCAAGCACGCCACCGATAATTTCGGGTGCCTTACTGCCGGGACTCGACGGAGGATTGACGCGACCCGTGCCTGCGTCGGCTGGCGCTCGCAGCCCAAATACAACCGTCGTGACGCCAGTTTCCATCGCGGCACCCGTGCACATGACGCACGGCTCGAGCGTGGACACCAGTATTACCCCCGCCTGTGGAGAGATCTTCGCTCCTGCGGCACGGAATGCGTTGATCTCTGCGTGCCCAACAGCGTTGCCCGTTGCTCGCATATCGTTGCGTCCTTCCGAAAGCACGTTGCCCTGCTTGTTCAACAGGACGCAGCCGATCGGCGCCTCTCCATCGTTCAACGCACGCTCCGCATGATCAAGAGCGAGGCGCATCCAACGCGCGTGATCGTGGGCATTGCTTGCGCGCGTTCCTTCCCGGCCCTTGATCGTCATGGCCCTCCCATGCTCTGCAGACGAGCGAACTCTCTACAATGATCCCGGCATCGACCACGTCCGGATCGATATCCTCTTCAAGCGCTCAAACACCCTTTCCAGCCATATCACGTGCTCTTCGATATCAACATCATGGTGGGAGCAAAGTTCATACCTCGAACTTCAATCTTGCGTCGGCTTCGGTGATTTCAAAAAGCTCGCCGTGTGGCACGACTGTCAGGCGGCCGAACTCTCGGAGCAGTGCGCGATAAGCCTCTGCAACGGGGCGCGGTTGACGATTCATGTCGTATAATCCGCATTCGTTGATGTTGCCGCGCACCTCGGACAACCCAATGTCCCAATCGACCTGATCGATGAGGCTGTACCAGGTGAACCCGAGTACTGGAACTCCATCGGCACGCATCGCCAGAATGTTGGCCCATTGCTTCCACAACCATCCAGGCGCAGCCTGCGCATCGAACAAATTCGTTTCGGTGTGCATCAACGGTTTGCGGTAACGTTCGTAGTAGCGCTTCGCAATTTGATACCATCCGAAAACGTCCTCGCCGATCAGCACGGTGCTGTCGGGGAGCAGCATGCGTTCGTTGCGGCCGTAGTAGTCGATG
>JAYUWD010000226.1:0-1651 GCA_043753735.1 Gemmatimonadaceae bacterium | reverse complement strand
GAGCGGGTTCGGAGATTGCTGATCCGGACCCGCTCGTCGCGTCGCCATTCGTCAATCCATGATTTCTTGAATGACTGATCACCCGGAACTCACGGCAGGCTTGCTGGCGACCATCGCCACGCCGTATTCGCCGCCATTCGACGGCGCGGTGATCGTACGCGGTGACAGTATCATGGGCGTCGGAAGCTTTTTGCCGCTCTCGCAATCCGCCGTCCCCGACCGTTCGCTCGACACACGGCATCGCGCAGCCCTTGACCTCAGTGAAGAACGCGACGCGCTGATCGTGGTCGTCTCCGAGGAGACGGCGTCGGTTTTCGTCGCCCAGAGCAGGACACTGCGACAGCAGCTCACGTCCATTCAAGTGCGCGA
Source organism: Gemmatimonadaceae bacterium (assembly GCA_043753735.1). Taxonomy (GTDB): domain Bacteria; phylum Gemmatimonadota; class Gemmatimonadetes; order Gemmatimonadales; family Gemmatimonadaceae; genus Gemmatimonas. Next base: position 1,282 of record JAYUWD010000226.1, on the reverse strand, counting down.
CATGCTCGTCGGTCGGGAAGTGTGCCAGCATACATCGGAACTCGTTATCGCTGGTCGTGCCGCGTGAGTGATGAAGCGCAGTCGGTGAAACGCCTGATCGGTGATGTGAGGCGACGAAGTGATTAAAACGGGTCGTCCTGCACGGCGTGGCTTTCGGCTGCCGTCACCCGCCATCGCAGCCGTCGTGACGTTCGTGGTGCTGCTTGCGACCTACCTCGGTTCGGCTGCTCCCGACCTGACATTCTGGGATTCGTCGGAACTCGTTGCGGCGGCTCAGAAGGTCGGAATTCCGCATCCGCCGGGCACACCGCTGTGGATTGTGATCGGTCGGGTGGCGTCGTTGCTGTTTGCGTCCGCCGGTCCGGCGCGGGCAGTGACACTGCTGTCCGTTTGGGCGACCGCTGCGGCAGGAGCGATTGGCGCGTACATGGCGACTCGATGGATCGGTGCGCGTGGCGCCGTGGCTGCGGCCGTTGGTGCTGGTGCCATGATGAGCGTGTGGTCAAATGCCACGGAAACGGAGGTCTACGCCGTTGCGCTGTTGCTGGCCGTTGCAATGCTCGCCGTGGGTGAACGCGCCGGGCGACATGACAGCAGCGACAAAACTCGATCGCGTTGGCGCGCGTTGCTTGTGTTTCTTGCGGCGCTGGCGGTGCCGCTTCATCTGAGTGCACTCGTCGCATTCCCCGCGGCCGTGGCATTCGCCTGGCGTGGCGTCAAACCCACGCGTAGCGAGATCCTTGCGTGGGGCGCGCTCGTGGCACTCGCGTTGTCGGCCGTCGCGATTCTTCCCATACGGGCGCACCGACTGCCGGAGCTCAATTCGGGCCACGCATTCACCCTGGATGCTGTCGTTGCAATGCTCCGTCGCGAGCAGTACGCGGTTTCCGGACTCTGGCCACGTTCTGCGCCCCTCTGGTTGCAGCTTGGCAACGTCGTCGAATGGGCCGACTGGCAGGTAGCCTTCGGCTTGCATCCGATGCCCGCACCATCGTGGACGCGTACCCCGTTAACGGTGGTCTGGGCGTGGCTTGCACTGTTGGGCGGGCGGGCGCTCTGGCGTCATGACCCACGCGTAGGTCGAGCGATGGCGTTGTTGTTGGTGTGCGGCACGATCGGTGTCGCCGTGTGGCTCAACATGAAAACTGGTCCATCGTATGGCACGGGCGTGCTCCCCGATGACGCTCCGCGCGAGGCACGCGAACGTGACTATTTTTTCGTGCTTGGATTCTGGAGTTGGGGGATGCTTGCCGGGGCCGGAATCGCGAGCCTCGCAGCGAGC
>JAYUWD010000225.1:0-1652 GCA_043753735.1 Gemmatimonadaceae bacterium | reverse complement strand
CCCCGATCTGATCGCCCCACGCCAGCAGACCGCAAGGATAGTTCACACCGGTTGTCATCGCGATTTCGATATCCGCGCCAGACGCGATGCGCAGGTGTACCGCATCCACGGCTTCGTTCACCAGCAGCGCGAGGATGCGATCGACAATCGTCTGGCCCAGCACGTTGTCGCGCGTCGCTTCGGGTTTCACCGCGTCCTCGTCATAGTCGTAAAAACCGCGCCCGGATTTGCGTCCCAGTAGCCCTGCTTCCACCAGTCGCTGTTGCGCAATGCTCGGGCGATAGCGGGGATCGTTGAATGTCGCGTCAAAGACCGAGCGCGTTACCGCAAAGTTCACATCCTGGCCAATGAAGTCGGTGAGTTCGAAAGGGCCCATCCGAAAACCGCCAACTTCGCGCATCGCCCAGTCGATCGTCGCGACATCGGCAATCCCTTCCTCCAGCATGCGCATCGCTTCGCCATAGAACGGGCGCGCAATGCGATTGACGATGAATCCCGGCGTATCACTTGCCATCACCGTGGTCTTGCCCCACGCCGTCGCCAGCGCTCGCACGCGCGCTGCTACGTGCGGCGCTGTCGCGATCGAAGGAATGATCTCGACCAATGGCATGATCGGTGCGGGATTGAAAAAGTGCAGCCCCACAACGTGGTCAGCGCGTTTGCACGCACCACCGATCGCCGCGATCGAAAGCGACGACGTGTTGGACGCCAGAATCGCATCGTGATGCACCACAGCTTCCAGATTGCGAAAAAGCGTCCGCTTGATTGAAAGCTCCTCAACGATCGCCTCGATCACCAGGTCGCATTCGGCAAATGCAGTCAGCTCCACCTCGCTCACACCACCCGCCAGCGAGATGCGCGCAACGATCGCGTCGGCATCTGCTTGCACCCGCCGCCCTTTAACCACATCGCGCGTCAGCGACGCTTTGATCCCATCGATGGCGCGCTGCTGCGCGGCGGGTTGCGCGTCGGCGAGTATCACACGATGCCCATTTATCGCCGCGACCTGCGCAATACCCGCGCCCATCGCGCCAGCACCCACAACGCCAATCACGGACGAACCATCGAACACGGTGTGCACCGAACTCTGTATTCCCTTGCTCACGATCGTCACGCGCCGCGATAGACTGGCTTACGCTTCTCCAGAAAGGCGCGTACCCCTTCTTCATAGTCCGACGTCCGGCCAGCTTCGTGCATAGCATCGGCTTCCACTTCAAGCTGTTCATCGAGCGAATTGGAAAACGACGCGTTCATCGCCCGCTTGGTGAGACCGAAGCCACGTGTCGCCTGCGTTGCAAGTGACTTGGCCAAGCACAGTGCGGTTTCATGCAGCTGTGCGAGTGGCACCACATCCCAGATCAACCCCCACTCTTTCGCTTTCACCGCCGACATCTTTTCGGCCAGAAAAAACATCCCGGTGGCACGTTGCGAGCCGACAAGCCGCGGAACGAAGAAAGTGCCGCTCGTGTCAGGAATAAGACCGAGTTTGGCAAAGCTTTCAACGAAGCTCGCTTCTTCCGCGGCAATGGTGAGATCGCAGGCAAAAGCCAGATTCGCGCCTGCGCCAGCGGCAACACCATTCACCGCGCAGATCACCGGCTTCTCGAGCCCGCGAATGGCGCGAATGATCGGATTGTAACCGTTCCGAACGA
>JAYUWD010000224.1:0-5299 GCA_043753735.1 Gemmatimonadaceae bacterium | reverse complement strand
AAGTCGGCGGCGAAGTGAAGGACCCGCGCCGCAACATGCCGCGCGCCATCGTGCTCGGGACAATCGCCGTGGTGGTGATCTACCTGCTTGCAAACGTCGCGTATCTGTCAGTGCTTTCCGTTGACGAGATCCGGGGGGCACGCCTCGTTGCTGCGGATGTCGCGCAAAGTCTGATCGGACCCGTCGGCGTCACGCTCGTCTCGATCACCGTGCTCTTGTCGACATTTGGTTCGGTGAATGGTTCGCTGCTCACCGGGCCGCGCATTTTTTTTGCGATGGCCGACGACGGACTGTTCTTCCGTCAAGTCGCGGCAGTGCATCCCAAGTTCAAGACGCCCTACGTCGCAATTCTGCTTGCGGCGACGATCGGCATCGGGTTTGTGCTGCTTCGCTCGTTCGAACAGCTCGCAGACATTTTCGTGACGGCATCGCTGGTGTTCTACATCCTCAGCGTTGGTGCGGTGTTTCCACTCCGTCGTCGCCCGGATTGGGATCCGCCAGTACGGGTGCCGGGCTATCCGGTGGTGCCGGCACTCTTCTGTCTCGCCACGCTCTTTCTGCTCGTGAATGCGCTCATCGATCCGGGGCAGCGCTGGGGCACGATCGGGGTACTCGGCGTCATCGCGCTTGGCATTCCGGTTTTCTATCTGACCGTGGGCCGGCGCGGGAATTGAGTCATTGCCGTGATCCCCGCGGCCCGCGCCGAAGTCGGTGTGGCGGCCGACATCGCGACAAGCAACGGCAACTGACTGACACGGAGAAACGCGGAAACAGCGCGGATGGTCACGTATACAACACCCGCAATCGCAATCGCAATCGCTTTTCGCGCGGAGCGCGCGGAGGTGAGTCTTGAATGAATGCGGCGACGGTACGCGCACGCGGGATTGCAGTCGTCGGAGCGTTCGTCTGTGCGATACGTGTAGTCGTACGGCGCGCCCGACTGGCCACTCCAGATAACCGACACGTCGAGCTTCTGGAACGTGTAATGTCGAGACTCAGTGAATTCCTGAGCCGTTGGAACGCACGCAGCGTGGTAACAGAACGACCGCCCGGAAAAAGTCACCGGACGGTCGAGGGGCGAACGGTAGGATCGATGGATCCCAACGCCGTCTGCTAAAAGATTTTGAGATTGATGTATCGACGTGGATTCTTCTTGAAATCGAGCGTGATGGAATCGAGGCGCAGCAGCAGCGTATCTACGCGGGCGTAGACCGCGGGATCGTTCATGAACTTGCCAACCGTGCCGGGTCCACTGTTCACCTTTGCGACGACGGAGTTCACCGCGACACGCGTGGAATCGAGGGAACGCGACAGCTTTTCCAGGTTTGCCGACGTCGTACGGAGATTGACGACGGTGGAATCGACCTTGGCCGAGTCGACGGACGCGATCGTTCGACGCAGTGCCTGCTGCGTAATGGTGAGTTGCTTGTTCTGATCTGCGACGACGGTGCTCATTTGTGCCATGAGCTTGGTCAGATCCTTGATGGTCTGGCGCGTATCGGCCATCCCGCCGCCTTCTACGTATTCCGACCGGAATCTCCCGGTGAGCGCACGAATGTCCGTTGCGATCGAGTCGCCCTTGGTCAACAGCTCGCCGGTGCGCGGCGCACCCTTGCCCGCCTTGATCGTATCGCCGGCGGCCATGTAGGTGGTGACACCCTTGGGCGCCGTGATGGCGATCAGTTGATCCCCGAAAATGCCGTTGGCATCCACGGCGGCTTCGGAGCCAGTCGGCACTTGGTATTCCTTGTTGACCTGCATCGTCACGGCGAGTGTGCCATCGGGCACCAGCTCCACTTTGTCGACGAAGCCGACCTGCACACCGGCGAGCAATACCGCCTGACCCGTTTTCAGTCCTGCGCCCCACGGGAAGCGCGCATACATCGGATAGCCGCGAGAAAGCCCTCCACGCGCCACCCAGATCGTCCCGCCGAGACCGAGCACCACTGCAAATAGCAGTGTCAGTCCAACCATCACTTCATCACGTCGTTTCATGGGACTAGGTATTGGAGGCGCATCATGTAAGTACCCTACGCCTGAATGAACGGAGCAAAAATGGCGGCCACGACCGCGTCGAGCACCAGAATAGAGACCGACGCAATAACCACAGCCAGAGCCGTCGACCGACCAACGCCTTCCGCGCCAGCTTCGGTGACATAGCCTTCGTACGAACACACCAGCGCGATCGCGGCCCCAAACACCACCGCTTTGATCATCGAGTACACGACCTGGAACTCGGTGAAGGCAAGACGCAAGCCACTCAGAAAATCATCCGTGCGTACGTCGGTGGCGAGCACGAGTGTTGCCCAAGCGCTGAAAATCGCCGTCGCGTTGGCGATCATCGTGAGCGCAGGGAGCATCACCAGTGTCGCGAGGAAGCGTGGCAACGACAAATAGGCGATAGGGTTGAAGGACAGCGTTTCGAGTGCATCGATCTGTTCCGTCACGCGCATCGTGCCTATCTCCGCGGTCATGCGCGCCCCGATCCGGCCGGTGAGCACGAGCGCGATCAGAAGCGGTCCCAGTTCCAGCACGATGCTCTGGCGCGCAATCAACCCAACGACCGAAAGCTGCACGCCCGGGAACAGCTGATAGCGCGTCTGAAAGGCGGTGACCCCCCCGAGAAACGCCGCCACAATCATCGCCAGCGGCAACGATTCAACACCAATCGTGCGCATTTGGCGAATCGTTTCCGGGACCCACGTGCCGGGCTCGCGCACTGCAAGCGCAATATCCTTGGCGTAGTGCGCGCGAAGCCCAATCGCGCGCAGGATCTTGGACGCCTTGTGACTGGTGAGACGAATTATGACATCGGGCCGAAAGTTCACGGTGCGCGCACCGGATCAGGTCCTAACACGCGCAAGAAGCACCAACGCAATGAATCCACAAAGCATGTTTGGCAACCAGGCTGCAACCTCGGGGGAGACGATGCCTTTCCCACCAATGGCTTTGGTCAGCTGAATGAGCACCAGGAACAGAACGGTCGTGGCCAGACTGATCGCGATACCGAACGCCGCACCGCCGCGCTGCGAACTCGTTGCGAGTGGCGCACCGAAAAGCGCGATGATGATGCAGGTGACCGGAATGGCGATTTTCAACATCCGTTCGACCTTGAGCGTGTTTACTTCTGCGCCGGAGCGCTCGAGGATCGCAATGAACCGCGTCAGATCGGCGAAGTTCATCTCACTCGGCTCGCGTTCGCTCGCGCGAAGTTCCAGCGGTGTTTCTTTCATTCGGCGATCCGCGATGGAGTCAAAGGAAAACGCGACGTTGATGGAATCGTTAGGGACGACATGCATCGTGCCTGAAGCAAGAACCCAGCCGCGATCGCCGTGCCAGAGCCCCGATTTTGCCGCGATCAGCTGGCCCACCTGCTTTGGCGAGCCGCGCCGTTCGAGCTCGATGTTGTCGACGCTCTTTTTTTCGACGTCGAGCATGTAGATGCGGTAGACACGGCCAGCCTCACTCGCGAACGCAAAGTTGTAGCGCGCGTTGTCGCGAAAGCCGCCATTCCCTGCGAGGAGCTTGAGGCGTTTGGCGTTGGCTGGCGGCGCCACCTCACTGAAAACCAGATCAATTCCCGTCGCCATTACCGCCATCACGATGATCGGTGCGATGAAGCGGTAAAAGCTGATTCCCGACGCCTTGGCCGCGGAAATCTCAGAGTAACGGGTGAAAGTGCCGATCGAAAAGACCGTTGCAAACAAAACGGCGACCGGGAGGACCATGAACAGCGTGTCCGGAACCCAATAAAGGTAGCTCATCGCCACATCTGCGATAGCCAACTTCCGTTCGGTGTACTTGCGCAGGTTGTCTACCAGATCGATGACAAAGACCAGCACCGGAAAGCCGAGCATGGTGACGCCAAAGATCCGGACAAATTCAGCCGCCACGTACCGGTCGAGTGGGGTGATGAACGCCCGCCGACCGCTCATGCGCTCACTGTTGACGCGCGCTGTTCCGCCGCTTGCTCAGCCTTGAGAGCAGCCCGAGCCTTGCGGTCGGCCCACCAATCGCGGAAGCCGCCGCCGCGGGACGTGTCAGTTGTCGATTCCACCCGCCAGAGGAGCATGACGCCGAGCACGCCGAAAATGACGTTGGCGATCCACATTGCGACGATTGCCGGCAGTCGACCTTTATCGGCGAGTGCTTCGCCACCCATGAGACAGATATAGTAGAGGCCGAAGACAATGATGCTCACGCCAATCGTGACGCCGACACCGCCGCGCGGGAACCTGAGTGCGATCGGCGGCCCAAAGAGCACAAACACCACACAGGCAAAGGAAAGCGCAAACTTCTTTTGAATCTCGACAGACAAGCTATCGAGGGACTCACGAGATTCGGCGAGTTGCGTCGTGGCCGCCAGCGCGGCGCCCGAGTCGACGTTCATCGGCAGCAGTGGCTGCCGAATCCGGGCATTGAGATCGACCGGCGGCACGGGCGTCGACGGGACAGCAGAGGGGGCAGGCGTCGGCGACACCGCTTGTGTCGTGGTGGTGGGCGGACCCGGTCCGGGCGACGGTGCCGGGAGCGCGGGCGGGATGGGCGCGACAACAGGGCTGGCTCCAGCGGTGCCGAGCGTTGGCGCCTTGGGTGGCTGCAATGCCGCTGTCTGGGGCTTTGCTACGGGCGGCTGCTGGACCGGCAATTGTTGAGCGGGCGGTATCGTCTGTGCGTTGGCGGTCTTGACGCTGAAAAGGGACGCGAGGGCGCCGCAATAGAAGCTGGCCAGAGCGTCTGTCGCGGGGCGACCGCCGGGGACGGAGATTGTCTTGGTCCCCTTGGCGACAGTGCGTGAAAGAAACCCAATGTACTCCTGACGCATGCGCTCGAAGTCGCCCGCGTTGACGGCGTACTTTCGCTGCATTTCGCAGATCGTCATCTCGCGGTCGCCTTTGTAGTTGTCCGACCGCGACGACTCAAAGCCCCGCGAAATGCCGCGCTTGCGCACCATTTGCGTGCGGAAATACGACCGTTGCAGCCGACGTGTGTCGCCGCGCACAAACTCCTGGGCGTAGCCGTCGAACAGTTCGATCTGCAGATCCTGCCCGTTTGGCGCAAGTGAAAACACACCGCTGTCGGCGTAGATGGTTTTCCGCTCCGGGCCCCCGGTCAGATCATAGATGCTGACGTCCCACATCTTGTTCGTTTGCGCATTGCTGCGCCCGACCCGCATGTAGAACTGGTCGGTGATCGCGTTGAGCGTCTGATCGCGGAGTGCCAGGGTTGGCTTGGTGCGGCCGATGTCCTGCTGCAGGATGCGCAACTTGTGGTTGGCGCGCGGCATCACCTGGTCGTT
>JAYUWD010000223.1:0-5307 GCA_043753735.1 Gemmatimonadaceae bacterium | reverse complement strand
TATAAGCAGTCGCTTGCACGTGGAGCAAAGAAGAAATGCAGAAACTTCGAGGATTCTGCTTTGTGGTCCATTGATGAAAGGCCGAGATTGGAGACGGTAACCATGTTGATTTTTCGGCCAATGAACTTCCCGTCAGCATCGCGCCAAGGATCGACTTGGTTCAGAACAGCCTCGGCTTCGCGCTTCCACTGCGTCATCACACGCAAAGCCACTGGTGTCGGCAAATTCAGATCGACAAATAGAAAAATGGCTTTGTCGTTGACCTTCGGAATCATTGCCTCAATTTGCTTTCCGATTTGCCTCACAACGAACCCAACGAACTTCTTGTCTACGCGATCCAACGATGGTACCGGGGTTCCACCTGCAAAATTGAAAACACCCTGTCGGTGAATGCTTTTGGCTTCGATTGCGACAGGTCCGGCCAGCATGTAGTGAGTGGCGATGGCTTCTCGGTGCTTCCTTGTGTTGTCGGATTCATTCTCCGTTCTTTCTGCGAAATTCGCACGTTGCACGGAAGCAAGGACGCTGATTTCGTGCAGTGCGCCCTGGAACTGGTCGATTCGAAACAAGTCGGCGATCTGCTTGGTGATGACGACGTCGTGAAATCCGAGAACGTAGTGATCGATTGCGAGAAGCGTAAATGCCTTGGCTTCCCCGGGCATTTACGAAGCAAGGGGTACCCCGCTCGGAGTCCTCTCGAATTTGCGCTCGAATTTCAGGTAAGCGCGGTACCATCGCGCGAGCGGATGGATCTGGCTATCCGATCTCGCGCACTGTCCTTCATACCAACCCTTGGGATACTGTCGAACCAGACACCAGACAGCAAAATCAACGACGGATTTCCATTTGTTCGAGAAATGCTCTTCCCCCCGAAAAGTGACGTATCTGCCACCAATCGGCTTCGCGCGCGTTGTAGTGAAGGATGATGCGATGTTCGACACTCTCTGGATTGGTCATGTGACTGGGTGTGATTCATGTAGAGATAGCGATCCTCCTCAGTGGCGTAGTGCGCAGCGCAGCGGATGCTCACTGAACTCTCATTGTGCGGGCGTCCGAAAGTCCTGCCCAGGCAAGTCGGTATAGACATTCCGCTAAGTTTGTATCGAAGCGATTTCTCGTCGACAAGCAACTGCCGTGCGGAACGTTACTTTTGAGGCGGGAGCACCCGGAACGGCGTCAGTGACGTACCGCTTGGAATCGCCGTCGCCGTCGAATCCGCGTCGCGTCGCACGTCAACATCTGGCGACTTGCGTAGCGCGTTCAGTTCAGCAATCGCACTGGGATCAAGACTCGATAGTCGCGCCAGTGTGCGCAGGGCCGCGAGGCGTACGATAGGCTCCGGGCTACAGGCCGCTGCAATAGAAGCGAGCGGTAGATAGCAAACCGGCGGCCGCTGGGCCGCCATGTACGTGCGTCGGAAGTCCGTATTTCGAGGGTGGCGCGGACGCGGGACAGACGACTTCGCAACGATGCAAGGTCGAGGATCGTCAGGGCATTGGGTGAGTGAGACACATCCCCAAACCCTATCCTATCCCAATGATTGCTCCCGTCGTCCCGGCACCCGACGACCCCGATACAGCGGCCGACCAGCTCGCAGCGCTCCGTTTGGACGCTGGGCATGGACGGTGCCTCAATAGTTAGGCGCAAATCCGAGTTAGATCGTCGCCTGAGTATTGAGGCACCGCCCGAATTTCAGAAAGGCGACGGACACGACGCCGTCCATCGGCTTTGGCCAATTTGCGAATTAGCTCTGAAATCGCCAACGACGATGCGTTACGAAGCCCTCAAGAGCCGGACCTCCTTTTGCTTCTGAACAATTGCTTCATCGCAAGCACCCTGTTTCGAGGACGTCACCACGAGCGTGTCAACCGCGTCACGGTAGCCAGCTGCTCGAACGATCATTGAGTATCTGCCAGCAAGCACGGTCAGCTGAGCCGCCTCTTTTGGTGTTCCGGTAACCTCTCGAAAGTCGTCACTCAGCAGGCGAATAGTCACTCTCGCTGTCCTCGATAAGTCTCGCCCATCCGCAGCATCAACAATTGCGAGCAGCACGCCGGGCGTGGGAACTCCAGTGCACCCCACGTATTCCGGTGAACACGCTGTAGCCGACACCATGATGTTGACGGCAATGGTCCAGAGCGCAGAGCGTTTGTTCATTCGTGAGAGCACCGGTGGACTCCTGCCTCTAAAAGAGACTGATTGGTCCCAGATCCTGACGCATCTGGGTGAGATTGCTGAAGACGACCCCATTTACTCCATCTTTCGCAAACACGATTCCGTAAAACGCTGCCGTACTCGCGCCGTAGTCAAGCGGCTTGAATACTGGCCCGCCGCTGTCTCCTAGCTGGTTGTACATGGCAGCCCAGTCAGAACAAACAATGCGGACATTTCCAACCGGTGATGCGTAACCGACATTATTATCGACGCATGTCTTGTAGATCGCGCCGTAGGTCCAACCGGTAACATTTCCGAGCTTGTGGAGCGTCTCGCCGCCGATTGGATATGTGACCTCTGTCGTCACTGTCCAGATTGGACTGTTTTGGTCGGGCACAATCGATCCAGTGGTCTGCGTTGAACCATTGGAACTGTAGGTCGTCCGCGCAATGAGCCCGGGGATCCATCCGACCGTTTCGCCAAGGTTTGGGTCCAAGTCAACGTTCGACGCGTCAAACGAACTGGCGTCCGAGCGTCGGCATGATCTCGGCTGGAAATAGGTGCCGCAGGCGTAAACTGGCGGGTCAGCAAATTCATACCCGAATCCCGGCTGACTTGTGCCTTGGGATATTTGCACGTAATCCACCCCAAAAGTCGTGGCAGTGCAGTGCGCGGCCGTCAGTACCTGCTGCAGCGTCCCGCGACGAACGCTCACTGTCAGCGGACAGCCGATCGGCCCAGTCTGGAATCCGCCTGCAAGTGGGCGACGTCTGCCGTTCAGGTTTACCGCTTGGGTTGGTATCAGCTTGTTCGCCAGCTCCGTAGTAGTGAGCTTGGCGTCGTCGGGGTCCAGCCCAAGTGCCGCGATGATTTTTTCAGACGCGTCTAGGCTCGTCACCCCGAGAACGATGAGCCCACGCTTCTCGTCGAGGTCCAAGAACGTCACCTCGTCGCTGTCAAACGCTCTGGCTCTGATTCTCGATTTCAGTTCATATAGGCGCGTGAACTCCGTCTGCGCGAGTTCGAAACGTACGCCTTTGGGGGCTAGACTCGACGCACTCCCCTCGTTTCCGGCACGTTTCGGATCATTGTTGGTGCGATCGTTCAACATGACCTGTACTGCAGCGGATGCAGCGGAACTGTCTGAGAGGTTCGTGACGCGTATTGCAAGTACACCATCTGCGTCGAAATACGCGCCGCTAAACGACGGTACTTTCTGCCCGACTGTTGCAAAGGCGCCGTCAAGAGATAGGTCGCCGCTTTGAAGCTTCGCGTCCGATGCAGCAGAAGTTGACGTGTGAGATTGTGTCGCTGTTGGAAGGCGCTCCGCGCAACCCGCCCCGGCGGCCAAAACGGACAGCGTTGCCAGCGTCAATCGCAACGTTCTTGAGCGTTTGAATCTTACTCCGGCCATTTGCTAATTCCTAAGTTGAGAAGAGCTGTTAGTTGCGAATCTTGACGCGCACAGTGCGCATAAAACCAATGAGTGCATGGTGCGTGCATGCAAGCACGCGTTAGCAGCCTGCGAGTGACTGAATCACCGACCTTCCCCGGAGCATCTCACGCCGCGGGGGGCTAAAAGAATTGATTGCCGCATTGTGCATTCGAATGTGGACCAATGTGGCACCACTCGAATTTGCAAAGTGAGGCGTCGCTCGAATCCGGGCAATAGTCAATTTGCGAAATGTGTAGATAGCAGCAAATCAAGTGACGGCTAACGTGCGCGCTAGTCACCTTCATGGATTTCCGCTGACGTTGCGCTGACGTTCGTGTTGCAACTTTCCCAATCACCAATAGGAATTGGTGTACGGGTTTTCATGAAGTGTTCAGCACGCGCGCGCATGCATCGAACTTTCGCGGTGCCTCGCGCGTGATGCACAACGCAGTGATTGATTGACAACAAGTGATGCGTCAACAAATGATTGGAATTCGTGTCGGAATCGACACTCTCATTGACAACTCTGAATCGACGCAAATTCGTTGGGTCGGACCCGCGCTTTGCAGATCGAATGCGCTCTCACGAAAGGCGTTGACCGAAGTCCTCGCGCGCCGAACTGAGCTGCGCTCCAAGGGAAGTGATGTTCGCGTGAAGAGCGGGACTTCTGCAAACGCCGGAGCAACCATCCTTGGGAAAGTACCACGCTACGTAGGGATTCATTTCTGGTTTGATGAGTGTGCACTCGTGGACCAGCGGCTACCGCAATCAGCTTGGAGTATCGTGCCACTAGGTAGCAGACGCCGGTGGCCTGAATTGAGTTGCGGAATCCGCCCAACCATGCGTTGTCGCAACACTACCGTACGCGGGCGATTGCACGCGCAAGACGTTGTCGTGGGCGCGCAGCGCCGAAATCGTCATCTGACGGAGGCGCATTGAACTAGAGTTTCCATTGCGATTCCCTGAAGCTGGCGCTCAAACGCCCTCCTAGCTCGGCGCGTTCGGCCCAGCGCGGCTGCGCGCACGGTACTGCGCGCGGATAAAGAACGCCGTGCACACAAGACCGATCGCGCCGCCACCGACCAGATAGAAGATGCCGCGTCCGTCACCGACATCGGCAAACACCCAACCGAAGCAGAGCGAGACGAAGCTGCCGACGAGTGTGCCGAAAGGCGCGGCGAGGACGGTTCGCTCGAGCGGCACGTGCCGCAGCACCGACCATCCTAGGAGAGCGGCTCCGACTGCACCGAGGGGCGCACCGACGAGTGTGCCCATGTACAGCACAAACACGAGATAGCCGGGCTTCAGCTCCTGAGAAGCTGTGACACCCAGCAAGGCTAGGCATACTACGCCCGTTATGGCTCCAAGTATTGCCCCGAAAGAGACGAGGAGCGCGGTCTGCGCGAATCCTCGGTTGACCTCGGCAAACATTGCCCTGGCTCGTTTCATTTTGGGCTCGATGGGGAATACGGAGAGAGGGTACTCCCGCTCCTCGTTCGATGAGGGCGTTCTACACTGTCGGAGTCGTAGTACACTGTTCGTAAAAATTCGATCACGGGAGTGCCGCGGAAAAGAGGGGTCGGTGCGAGCGCGTGCTCCGTAAAGATTGCGGCAAACATCACAGCCTGGATAGCGCTCTTACGCGTGCGACACGCATCACCAGCAACCCCTGAGAATGCATTGACGGGTGTGGGGCCACACAAGAAGTTTCGTCCACT
>JAYUWD010000222.1:0-5319 GCA_043753735.1 Gemmatimonadaceae bacterium | reverse complement strand
ACGCGTTCTCGTACCGGTGATTCGCAAAGATTTTCTCGTCCATCCCGTTCAGCTCTGGGAGGCACGAGTCGCCGGTGCCTCTGCCGCATTGCTCATCGTCCGCGCGCTCTCGCCGAGCGAACTCGAGGAGTTGATGGACGCAATGCAGGAGACCGGGATGCAGGCGCTCGTCGAAGTGCGCAATGAAGAGGAATTGGCCCGCGCCCTTGCCGTGAATGCGCGCGTCATCGGTGTCAACAACCGCAATCTCGAAACTTTGGTGATTGATGTTGCGACCGCACCCACTCTGATTCCATCGATCCCCTCGGATCGCATTGCCATCGCCGAAAGCGGGATGCAGTCAGTGAATGACATGAGCGCCGCCGCCGCCGCGGGAGCCGATGCCGTGTTGGTGGGCAGCGCAGTGTCCGCGACCGCCGATCCGGAATCGGGAGTGCGCGCGCTCGCTCGTGTGGCGCGTCATGCACGGTAGGATACCGCTGCCACGGGCCACTTGTCGCACCCTCATGCGGTGCCGCACATGACGGCAATCAAGATTTGTGGTCTCACGCGCGAGGCCGATGCCCGACATGCACTGTTGAGCGGCGCGACTTATATCGGCGCGATACTGGCAAGTGGTCCGCGGTTACTGACACCGGGCGAGGCAAAAACAGTTTTGGGCCCCCGTCGTCACGGCGTGCGTAGGGTGGCGGTTTTTGGCCCACAAACGGCGGCCGATGTAGTGACGCTTGTGCACGAACTCGATCTCGATGTGGCACAACTGCACGGCGACGTGACAGTGGACGACGTCCATCACATTTCGAGGGCTACAAGTCGTGCCGTCTGGCCGGTGCTGCGCGTCGAAGGAACGGAACTTCCGCCGAACGCGGCAGCACTCGGCGCTGCGGCCGGATGGCTCGTCCTCGACGCAAAGGTGGTAGGGCAACTTGGCGGCACCGGTGTAGCACTCGATTGGTCTGGACTGGTTGGTCAGGTATTGGCGCTACGTCGGGCCGTGCCGACGCTGCAGCTCGTGCTGGCTGGAGGATTGCGCGTGCCGAATGTGGAAGAAGCGATTCGGCTCCTTGCACCCGAGGTTGTCGACGTATCTTCCGGTGTTGAGACGGCTCCCGGTGTGAAAGATCCGGTGGCGGTGGAACAGTTTGTGAAAGCGGTGCACGCCGCGACGGGGATTCGGGGATGACCATGGTGGACGCAGCGATGGAAACCACGACCGAGCGCTTCGGTCCATTCGGCGGACGGTACGTTCCCGAAACACTCATTCCGGCTCTCGACGAGCTCGAGGTGGCCTTTCGCACAGCCCTCGGCGACGAAGCATTCCGCGCCGAGTTGGACGAGCTGTTGCGCGAGTACGTCGGGCGTCCGACTGCGCTGTCGTTCGCGCCGCGTTTGTCGGCTCGCGTTGGTGCGCCGATCTGGCTCAAACGGGAAGATCTGAACCACACCGGCGCGCACAAGATCAACAACACCGTCGCGCAGGCCATACTTGCGCGTCGCATGGGGAAACGTCGCATCATCGCAGAGACCGGCGCAGGACAGCACGGAGTGGCGACCGCGACAATCTGCGCACGTTTCGGCCTCGAGTGCGTCGTGTACATGGGCGAAGAAGACATGCAGCGTCAACAGCTGAATGTGTTCCGCATGCGCCTCATGGGCGCCACGGTCGTTCCCGTCACGTCGGGTACGCGCACGCTCAAGGATGCGACGAGTGAAGCAATCCGCGATTGGGTGACCACCGTCAACACCAGTCACTACATCATCGGTTCCGTGGTCGGGCCCGCGCCGTATCCCCGCATGGTGCGTGAGTTCCAGTCGGTGATCGGACGCGAGGCGCGCGCGCAGATGCTGGCACGCGCCGGTGTTCTGCCCAAGACCGTTGTGGCGTGTGTTGGTGGCGGTTCGAACGCGATGGGAATCTTTGCCGGCTTTGTTGATGACGCGGACGTTCAGCTCGTCGGCGTAGAGGCGGCCGGCGAAGGCCTCGACACCGAGCGTCACAGCGCGTCGATCACCCGGGGAACGCCGGGTGTGTTGCACGGCGCGCTGAGCTATTTGTTGCAGGATGCGAGTGGACAGGTGCACCCTGCGCACTCGATCTCTGCTGGCCTTGACTATCCGGGCGTTGGCCCCGAGCACGCGTGGCTTCACGACAGCGGCCGCGCCGAGTACGTCTCCATTACGGATACCGAGGCGTTGAAGGGAGTCGCGCTGTTGAGTCGTCTTGAAGGCATCATCCCGGCGCTCGAGACAGCGCACGCCGTGGCGTGGATTGAGAAGAATACCGGCCGCTGGAGCGAGAACGAGGCGGTATTGCTTTGTGTAAGCGGTCGCGGTGACAAGGATGTCGCGACCATCAGTCAATACGAGATGCCCGCGACGTGATCGCGGACGCGGACGAAGCCACGCTTTCGCCAGAGGCGATCGCGGCCGTCGAGGATGTGCTCCACGCATTCGCGAAGGCGCTTCGTGCCACGCAATTGTACCTCCCGAACAACCCCACGCGCGCGCATGCCATCGGGCGCGCGCGTGAGGCGTTTGTGGCGGTGTGGCGCCATGTGCATCCGCTTGAACTCGAGATCCGGGAAGCTGCCTTTCGCTGGGAAACTCGCGTGGTGTACAGCGATGCCGAACGGGGCACGGAAGGGCTGCCTTGGCTGCTGTACCGCGATGGCCTGCGCTCGCTCTCGTTTCAGCGGGGCTTCGAGACGGCTGATCTCGACACACTTCTTACCGTATTACAGCGCGCACGCGGCGCGACCACGGATGAAGACGATCTCGTCACGATGCTCTGGGTTGCCGACCTGACGGCCCTCGGGTACCAGCATGTCGAGAGTGACAGCGCGGTTGATTTGCCATCGATCGGTACTGATCGGCAAGGCGTGGTGGCGACTGGTCCGGGGCAGCCGCCCCTCGCAGTTCCTGGCGCAGAAACACCACCCCCAGGGGACGGGCCACCACCGGGAATCGTGCGCGTCGAAGACTTTGACTCGACACTCTATTTTCTCGATCAGCGCGAAGTCAATTATCTCCAGGAAGAGCTCAAGCGCGAGTATGCGGAAGATCAGCGGAAGCTCGCACTGCTCGTGCTGTTCGATATCATCGAATCACCGACTGGCGTGGACGCACAGCTTGAAGGCGTTCGCATCGTCGACCAATTGCTGCTCGAATTCCTGTCGGTTGGTGACTACGAACTCGTCGCCGTGTCGTTGCGTGAAGCGTCCACGATTGTACGCAAGCGCACGGCTCACGCTGACGTCATTGCTGCGTTGGCGGAGCTGCCCGCTCGACTCAGCGAATCCAGCGTGATGGCGCAGCTGCTGCAGGCCCTCGACGAAAGCGCACGCGCGCCGGTCGCTTCTCTGCTTGAGGGCGTGTTCGCAGAACTTCGTCCAACAGCGCTGCTCCCGCTGGTAGGCTGGCTTGGCTCCGCCGCGGCCTCGCCTGCACGCGCCGCGATCGAACGCGCATCGCTTCTGCTGGCCGGCTCGCACGTTTCCGAACTGGCCCGACTCCTCGAGCACACGGACGCTGCGGTCGTGCGAGGCGCACTCCGCATCGCGGCGCAACTCGCGACGCCAGCTGCCGTTCCCGGACTCGCGCGCCTGCTGCGCGGTGACGATGCAAAATTGCGCGTTGAGGCGGTCGCTGCACTCGGTCAAATCGGCTCGACGAATGCCCTGCAGGCACTCGAACGTGGGATCGACGACACCGATCGCGATGTTCGCGTCTCCACACTTCGCGCGCTCACCCTCCGCAAACATTCCGGCGCGCTGCCCAGACTCGCACAGGCGCTCCGACGCAAGGAAACACGCGCCGCCGATCTTGGCGAAAAGATGGCGCTTTTCGAAGCGTACGGCACCATCTGCGGTGACGCTGGTGTCGGTGAGCTGGATCAGCTGCTCAATGCGCGTGGGCTGCTCGGCGCGCGTGAATCTGCGGAAGTGCGTGCTTGTGCTGCACGCGCGCTTGGATTGATCAACAGCGCTGGCGCAAATGCCGCGCTGCAGCGTGCGGCAGAGACAAAGGACATCGTGGTGCGAAGTGCCGTCGCGCGCGCCATGAAGGGTGCGGCGTGAGCAGCGAAGCCGCGTCCGCAGGCCGAACGCGTTCTGTCGCTGAATCGTCCTCGTCCGAGCCGAACGTACAACGTGTCGCACGCGCGATGGTGGTCGCGCTTCATAGCGCAGTGCGCGCAATTCGCCTGTATCCCGTGGAGAATCACGCCGTCCAGAAGGCGATCAGCGAACTGTCGCTTGCCACAACGCGGCTGACCCAGTCGCAGGATGGATGCGAACTGCGGCGGGTTGGCGACTATCTGTTCGTCAACGATACACGGTTGCGTCTCACACTCGACAACTATGCAGCGGTTGCATACGTGCTTGGACTATTGCGCGAGTCGGGTATCGGTGGCATCTCCGTCACGGAGGCAACCGAGTCGCGCGACTGGATCGTGCTCCTCGCATTTCTTCAGGCGCCACCGCTCGACTTCCCCGAAGAAGAGCGACTCGGCCAGCTCGAGGCGCGACTCGTACAGTCAAATGTGACCTGCTTCGAATTGTCGACACCCGCCGATGAGCAGGGCACCGGTGACGCTGAGCTCGATCAGAAGGAACGTGCACGCCAGACCTATGTTCGGTCGCTTGACGTGACCCGCGAAATCATGACGTCGGCACGTATCGGGCGGAGCCCGGGACTCAAGCGGGTGAAGCGCGCCGTGCAGGGGATCGTCGACGCGATTCTGACGGACGCATCGTCGATGCTGGGACTAACGACGTTGCGCGACTTCGACGAGTACACGTTCGTGCACAGCGTGAACGTGTGCATTCTGTCGGTTGCGCTCGGACGCCGACTGGGATTGTCCAAACTGCAGCTGCTTGACCTTGGACTGGCAGCGCTGGTGCACGACATAGGCAAGTCGCGGGTGCCGATCGATCTGCTCAACAAGCGGGGACGTCTGGAGGATGACGAACGGCTCGTGCTGCAGACCCACACGTGGCAGGGGGTGCTCGCCCTCTTCGCGTTGCCCGCTGGGACCGGTCGCCCGTGGCGCTCGATGATCACAGCGTATGAACATCACATGCGCATCGATCTGTCTGGCTATCCGAAACCGCTGCGCGCGCGTCGGCTCTCGCTTTTCAGCAAGATCATCGCCGTCGCCGACGGCTTCGATGCGGCAACGACGACACGTGTGTATCAGGATTCGCCGTGGTCGCCTGCTGACGTATTGCGCGGCATGCGCGACAACGCCCGACTCGGCCTTGATCAGGTCATCGTGAAAGCCTTCATCAATCTGACGGGCATCTATCCCGTTGGGACGCT
>JAYUWD010000221.1:0-16019 GCA_043753735.1 Gemmatimonadaceae bacterium | reverse complement strand
TCCAAGACATCCGCGTCGCTTTCGGCGGCCCCCCGGTGCTCGATGCTGCCTCGTTCAGCATTGAGCGCGGTGAGCGCGTCTGTCTGCTCGGCCGCAATGGAGCGGGGAAGAGCACATTGATGAAGTTGATCGACGGGACGGTCACGCCAGATGCGGGCGAAGTCGTGCGTCAGGGCGGTGTCACGGTGGCGCGGCTTGAACAGGACATTCCGGGCGATGTCGAAGGCACGATCTTCGACGTCGTGGCGGCGGGGTTGGGGCCGACCGGCGCGTTGCTCGCAAAATATCATCAGGCCAGTCACGGGCTCGCTACCGACGCGAGCGATTCCGCGCTGCGTGAACTCGATCGGCTGCATCACGCGCTCGACGCGGCCGATGCGTGGCAGATCCAGACGCGCGTCGACACGGTGCTCGAACATCTGGCACTCGATGCCGACGCGATGTTTGGCGCGGCGTCGGGGGGTCGCAAACGTCAAACGCTGCTGGCGCGCGCCCTGGTGCGCCAGCCTGATGTGCTGTTGCTCGACGAACCGACCAATCATCTCGATATCGAAGCCGTCGAGTGGATGGAGGATTTTCTCATCGATCGCGGAACGACGCTGTTGTTCGTCACGCACGATCGTGCATTCCTGCGACGCGTCGCGACACGCATCATCGAACTCGATCGGGGTCGACTCGTGGATTGGGGGACCGACTACGACACGTATCTCGAACGCAAGGAAGGCGCGCTCGCGGCCGAGGCACGCGAATGGGCCGAGTTCGACAAGAAACTTGCGAAGGAAGAGGTGTGGATTCGCACTGGCATTCAGGCGCGTCGCACTCGCAATGAAGGACGCGTCCGCTCGCTCGAATCGCTGCGGGTCGAACGCTCGGCTCGGCGCGAACGCATCGGTACGGTACGGTTGCAGACCAGCGACGCCGAACGATCCGGGAAACTCGTGTTCGAAGCGCGCGATGTGAATTTCGCGCGCGGCAACAAGCCGATCGTGCGCGATTTGACAACGACGATCATGCGCGGTGATCGCGTTGGATTGATCGGCCCAAACGGCTCTGGCAAGACGACGTTGTTGCGATTGCTGCTCGGTGAACTCACCCCCGACAGCGGCAACGTGCGTGCGGGCACGAATATCGAAGTCGCCTACTTCGATCAGTTGCGCGAACAGCTCGATCCCGAGCGCAGCGTCTTTGACAGCGTCGCCGATGGCGCAGACTTTGTGACGGTCGGTGGAAACACGAAGCATGTGCACGGATATCTGCAGGAGTTTCTCTTTCCGACAGATCGCGCACGCACGCCTGTTCGCGCGCTCAGCGGCGGGGAACGTAATCGGCTCATGTTGGCGCGACTGTTTACGCGCTCCTTTAACCTGCTCGTGCTCGACGAACCGACAAACGATCTGGATATCGAGACGCTCGATCTGCTAGAAGCGCTGCTGCTCGAGTATTCGGGCACGTTGCTGCTCGTCAGTCACGACCGCGCATTTCTCGACAACGTGGTGTCGAGCACATTGGTTCTCGAAGGTGGCGGACGCGTCGGCGAATACGCGGGTGGCTACACCGACTGGGTGCGGCAACGCAACTCGAAGGTCGCTGCGCCGCCGCCCAAGCGCGTCGATCCCAGCACAGCTGCACCCATTGCTGCCGAGCCGCGTAGCGACAAAAAGCGCAAACTTTCGTACAAGGAGACGCAAGAACTCGCGGCGCTCCCCGATCGCATCGACGTACTGGAACGGGAAAAGGCCGCGCTGTACGGATCGATGTCAGACCCGGTATTTCTGCGGGATGGCACCGCGGTCATCGTAGCCAATGCTCGGCTCGCCGCGATTGATAAAGCAGTCGCACAGTTGACGGAGCGGTGGGAATTGCTGGAAACGATCGTTGCGGGTTGACGCAGATGGAGCGGATCGCCGCGGGCGCAAATATTCTTCCAACGCCGAGCACCACAGCGACGTAGTGTTTGATTATGCAAAACACCGTCATCGTTGTCACAGGTGCCAGTAGCGGAATCGGCGCAGCGTTGGCCGTGCAGTTGGCCCGGCGTGGCGCCTCGGTCGTACTCGTAGCGCGTCGGGCCGACGCACTCGCGGAGGTCGCTGCGCAGTGCGGGCCCGAAGCCCTCACCGTCGCGGCCGACATGACCGATCGTGCTGCTGTGCGCGACACTGTTGCTCGAGCGATTGAACGCTTCGGGCGGATCGACGTGTGGGTCAACAATGTCGGCCAGGGGATTACCCGCCTTCCTTCAAAGTTGACCGATGAAGACATCGACGAGATGATCCGCGTCAATGTGAAATCGGCGATGTATGGAATGCAGGAGGTGCTTCCGCATTTTCAATCGCGAGACGCTGGCCACATCATCAACGTGTCGTCCATGCTTGGTCGGCTCCCGTTGGCACTGATTCGCTCGTCGTACAGCGCATCCAAGCATTTTCTGAATTCACTCACGGCGAGTTTTCGCGAGGAAGTGCAGCAGACACATCCTGGCATCCAGCTGTCCCTGGTATCGCCGGGCGTCGTGCGCACCGACTTCGGACTCAACGCATTGCACGGCGGTCCGGACTCACGACAGTTCCCCGATTCACAGAGCGCGGACGAGGTGGCGGATGTGATCGCGCAGGTGATCGAGTCGCGCAGCCCCGACGTTTACACGCTGGAGGGATCGCGCGATCGCGTTATCCAATACATGGCGCGAGTTGGTGTCGATCCGGAAATCTCGTCAACACGGGTGACTGCGGCACAGTAGCATTCGCCGCGCGTGGTGCTCGATCGCGTGGTGCTCGATCGCGTGGGGAGGATGCCGATCGTATGTCGCGTCGCTCGCATGTTGTTCGCTGCGGTTGCCGACTCATGGCTAGCCGATCGACCGACGCTTGGCTACGTTCGCTCATGAATCGTCGCCACTTCACCCGTCTTGCTGCAGGCACCATGGCCGCAGCCACTTTGCCCCGCATGCTGCGCGGAGCCACGACCGGTGACTCGGTTTTCGCTCCTATTGCCGCTCCGCGTGTGAATGGGGCGCGACTGAACGGTTGGCTTGCGTCCATCAGTGAATTTGGCCGGAATCCACAAGGCGGCGTGACGCGACTCGCCTACAGTGAAGCCGATCTTGCGGCGCGTGCATTCACGACGAAACTGATGCGCGACGCCAAGCTTGCGGTGCGCGTCGATGCGGTCGGCAACATCTTCGGTCGTCGCGCGGGCACCGATGCAAACGCCAAGCCGATCATCTTTGGCTCGCATGTCGACTCTGTTCCCGAAGGCGGTAATTTCGACGGCAACGTTGGATCGCTGGCCGCGATCGAAGTGGCGCGCACGTTCGACGAACAGAGTGTGAAGACCAGGCATCCACTCGACATCGTCATCTGGCAGAACGAAGAAGGCGGAACGTGGGGTAGCCATCTCGTGACGGCCGACGCAACGGCCGCGCAACTCGCGACGGTGTCACGCAACGGCAAGACGATCGGCGAAGGGATCGCCATCATCGGTGGTGATGTTGGCAAGCTGGCATCCGCACAACTTCGCAAAGGGGAGGTGCATGGATACCTCGAACTGCACATCGAGCAGGGCGGATATCTCGACAAGGAGAAGCTCGACATCGGTATCGTCGAGGGGATTGTTGGGCTTCGTCAGTGGGAGATCACCATCGACGGCTTTGCCAATCACGCCGGCACCACGCCGATGAACGAACGGCGTGACGCCATGCTCGCCGCGGCGCGATTCACTGAAGCGGTCAACCGAATCGTCACATCGATGCCGGGGCGACAGGTTGGTACGGTGGGTCGCATTCAGGCGTTTCCCGGTGCCGTCAACGTGGTTCCCGGCAAAGTCACCTGCACGCTCGACCTGCGTGATCTGGACGACAAGAAGATTCAGCGCGTCTTCGACCTCATTGCTGCCGAAGCGACCAAGATCGGCAAAATGAACGGCACATCGTTCAACTTCAACGAAGTCGTGAAGCACGAGGCCGCGCTCTGTGACGCGAGGGTTCGCGCGCTCATCGCGGCATCGGCCAAATCGCTCAATTTCACCACCAAGAGTCTGCCGAGTGGCGCGGGGCACGATGCGCAGAACGCGGCGCGCGTCTGTCCGATGGGAATGATCTTCATTCCGAGCGTGGGTGGAATCAGCCATTCGCCCAAGGAATTCTCGCGTGCCAACGACATCACCAATGGCGCGAATGTGCTCGCGGCGGCCGTACTGCAAATGGACGCCGCGACGTTCTGACCGCTCGGTGCGTACCAGCCGCCCCCGAGCGACTACGGCTTGGGTGGTGACTTGAACGGCAGCCCAAGCGCAAGGCGCGTCAGTTGATCCAGCAGGTCGTTCGATTTCGCGCGTCCGCCATTTGTGAGCACGGTGATCGACAGCTGCGCGCCGGGGACGTAAGCGTTGCCGGTGATGAAACCGGGAATGCCACCTCCGTGAGCAATGATTGTGCGACCAGCGATCGTATCCCGCGCCAGTCCAAATCCGTATTTGAGCGTGCCGAGGGCCGCTGCGCCCTCAGGCGTGGTCATCAGCGCGTATGACGCAGCCGTTACAACGTGGCCGTTGTGCAGCGCTTGATTCCAGCGCGTCAGATCGACGATCGTCGAGCACATCGCGCCGGCCGCATACGGCTGCGTCATCTCCAGATAAGACGTGTTCGTCCACGTGTTCGCCGCGCGTTCGTAACCATGAGCGCGGTGCTTGATCACGGGCCCGGCGAGGCAGTTGCGCGTGCTCGTCAGCTTGAGCGGCTTGGCAAATCGAGTTTCGATTTCATCGGCCCATGCATGTCCCGTCAGCTTCTCGATGAGCATGCCGAGTATGACGTAGCCTGTGTTGTTGTACTCCCACTTTGTGCCCGACGGAAATTTCAGTGGCTGGTTCGCGGTGAGCGCTACAAGCGTGTCCGGCGTCATGATTTCGCCCCACCGACGTACCCACGACATGCCCACGTCGGTGTAGCTCGGAATGCCGGACGTGTGATTGAGCAGCTGGCGAACGGTGACGGCATGCCAGGCTGCGGGCAGCGCCGGGAGATACGTCCCGATCGAATCATCGAGTTTGAATGCGCCCCGTTCGAACAACTGCATCACCGTCGCCGACGTGAACTGCTTCGTGACCGACCCAATTCGATATACCGTCTGCGCTGTCGCGTCGACATCCTGTTCGAGATCGGCCTTTCCCCACGCGCGCATCACCAGCGTATCGCTCCCGCGCACGACCGCTACCGCAACACTCGGCGCGTTGTTCGCATCGAGAAATGCCTTTGCAAGCGAGTCTGCAACGCGCACGACCACGGCCCGCGCAGGGAGCGGCTGTGCAGAGACCCCATTCGGCGCCATCGCCGCCGTCACCAAAGTGAGTAGTGCGCTGCATGAGCGCACTGAAACACCGGATCTCGGACGGCGCGCGGCGAACTGCGGCATGTAGTGAAGGGCGAATCGGCGCATCAGGGTCGGGCTGGGGACTGAGAGGGGGGCGTGGTTGGCTTGAGCAGAAGATCGGCGAAGTCGAAGGAGAAGTCCACGTCGGGTGAGGCCGGAAGCATCTTCAGCTGATCTATGCGACCGTCTGGGAGGAGTGAAAAGCTGGCGTACGCGTCTGCGCGCAACTCACGATCACGCCACCGTACCAGAAACGTGTCGTGCTGCCAAGGTACGAGGTCGCCAACCAGTTGCGGCGTGTGTGAAAAGCGCATCACGAGTCGGTTGTTCTCAAGGGCAAGCGAGACATCACCATACCACGCATCTGCATAATTGCCAGCGTACTTCACGAGTGGTAGCGACGGACGTGAAAGCGAATCGCGCAACGACGATGCACCGTTCGCTGCAGTGGCGAGCGCCCTGTCCTGACGCATGCGGATTGCGTCGTAGCCGGCAATCCAATCGTGCGCTGGCGCATTGAGTACACGATCCATCAAGGCCCATGTCAACGCCAGAAATGTCGGCGACTCATCATTCGTGAGCACGACAACTGCGGCGCGCGCCGACGGAATGAATGCGACCGACGACACATAGCCCGGCAACCCACCAGTATGACGCAGCATTTTACGGCCGCGATAGTCGACGACCTCGAGACCCAGTGCATAGAAGCTGAAGTCATGGTGAAGTGGTGCGAGTTCCAAAGGGGGTGCACCGAATGGCGTCGGCGTGACCGGTGACCAGATCTGACGCACGGTGCTGGCGCGCATGAGCCGCGTTCCGTCAGCCACCCTGCCCGAATCGAGCTGCGTCAGCATCCACTTGGCCATGTCTTCAGCGCCGCTGTTGATGCCACCTGCCGGATTGGTGTTGTCGCTGGTCATCGGAGCAATCACCCGCTGCTTCCCTTCGAGCAGCGTGTGCGTCGTGGCAACATCGCCGCCCGATGCCGCGTCGCCATGACGCACCGTGGAGTGCGCCATCCCCACCTTCTCAAGAATGCGCGTTTCGACAAAGCGCTCCCATGACATTCCGCTCGCCGCCTCGATGACTTCACCGGCTACGAGATAGAGGACATTGTCGTACGCATACGCTGCGCGGAAAGAGGTGGCCGGCTTGATGAACCGCAGCCGCCGCATGATCTCCTTGCGATTGTACGTCGACGCGGGCCACCACAACAAGTCGCCGGCGCCGAGTCCAAGTCCGCTCCGGTGCACGAGCAGATCGCGCACCGTGAGCTCGCGTGTCACAAAGGGGTCGTACATCGCGAATTCCGGCAGATAGCGAATGACCGGCGCATCCCACTCGAGCTTTCCTTCCTCGACGAGCAGGCCGAGTGCGGTCGCGGTAAACACTTTCGTGTTTGACGCGATCCCGAAGCGTGTGCGCCCCGTGACGCGCGCCGTGTCACCAAGCTTCTTGACGCCGTAACCTTTTGCGACAACGACTTTGCCGTCTTGAATCACGACGACGGCGACACCCGGCGTGGGAAATGTCCTCAGCGCTCGCGCGACGATCGAGTCCACCGTTTGCGCCGAAAGGGTTTGTGCGTTCGCGGTAGAAATCGGCGCACTCGACAGTGCACACAACAGTGCGCGGGTCAGGCGGAGCAGACCAGGAGTAATTGGCATCGGAGACACTCGTTGAAGGTTGACCGGTGGCATCATAGCGCACGGCTAGTGCTACAACGATCGCGAACGCTGGCTGTTCGGAGTCCAGCATCGTGAAATAGCCGCATCGGCGCGGGGCACAACGCGCGCTTCCAATGATGCAGGCGACACGCACTGCGCCATAGTTTCAGCGCAAGCGAGGCCGAGAAGGCGCATGCTCCGCTGATTGCGCGATGAAGCCCAACGTGCGCCGACGCCCATCGTGAATTGTCATCCAAAACGTGGTCGCAATCCATGCAACAGGTTTCTGCGCATGCAGAAGCGACAGCGAGCGTTTTTGCATGCGGCCAAAACCAGAAAGCGGCATGGCCACATTCTACGTTGCGTGATGCGATTCAGCTCTGACGTTTATCGGCGAGCGAGTATCCGTAGAAACTCCGGCATCCCCTGAAAATGATCGACGTGGTCGGGCGCCGTGTTCCCCGCAAAACCCACGATGAGCAGCCGACCGCTGCGCGCTTCGCTGATCTGTTGCATGCCACCGGGCCCCCAGTGCAACACGGCTTTGCGCGTCAAGCCGAGTGTGCGCACCAGATAGTCGGAAGTTTCGGTGGTGCTGGCGAATGTACCGGGAAAGATCTCGGAGTGTGTGACGACGAACCGCTTTTCGCCACGCATCGCGGCGCGACCAAATTGCACCCAGGGATCGAGATTTCGGGGATCGAGTGTCCCGCCCTTTTCCGCGACCAGTCCTTCGGGGACGTAACTCGTGTGCATCCCGTCGAGCAGCAACACGCCATCGATATGAGCGAAATGTGCCGAGTCGCGAAGGATTGCACGAATGGCACCGTGGCCAGCACTGAAACCCGACAGTGTCACGCGGCCAATCTTGAATGACTCGCCAAGCGCAGCGGACGCCTCCCGCGTGATCGTGGCGAGCAGTGTGTCGTACGCAGCGGGATCGCTGAATGTGCGATCGTAAATACCAGACCCTGATCCGATGTTGACGACCGCAACGGCGTGATTGACACCGAGTTTGGTTATCGCCAACTCTGGAACGAAGGGCGCGCCAAGAAAGTGAACGACGAGCGCAACCGCATTTTTACCATTCGTCTTGGGCGCAATGAATAGCTCGACTGGCTTGTTGAGCGGACCCATGAAAGTGAGTCGTGTGCCGGTCAGCTCGTACGGCCTGATGCGCAGATGCGCACGAGAGTGCTCCACCATTGGCGATGGATTCTGCGCCGCGGGGGGCGGTGCAACGACCTGTGAACCGACCGATCCGGCAATGCCGACAAACGCGGCCATCGCGATGACTTGGATGCGGAAACTGTGCATGAGCGATCAGCTTAGGTCGCCTGCAACATGTCGGCAAGTCGCGACACAGGGCACATCCGCGAATAGCTCGCGAACATGCCCTGAAATCAGCGCCAAACTATGCGTCGCGCTTCGGCTTCGATGACAACTTCTCTTCCACCTTGCCCAATGCCTGCTGCGCTTTCCCTTTCAACTCCTGACCTTTTCCCTTGAGCTGTAGGCTGCTGTCGTCGGTCATGTCGCCGACAGCGCTACGGACCTTGCCGACCCCTTCGTTGACGGCGCCTTCAACGCGGTTCTTGGCTGCCTTGTCGCTCATCTTGTCTTTCATGTCGGCCACGTCAACTCTCCATGCTTGAAGAAAGTCATCTACGCGATGCATCCGATGGATCTCCATGCATGGCGATGCCCTATGACGGCACGATTCGATACTCTGCAATATCGGGGCCGGTGAGCGTCGTTTTGTGCCGCGCGTTGCTTCACCGACTCGGCCTTCTACATGGCGTCAACGTCCGACCCACCTCCCGACTTCCTCGGGCCAACCGCGACGCAACGTCCATCGTCGCTGGTTTGCAACGCACTTTGGCGACAGTTCACTACGCCGCAGCAACCTGAGCCAACGCAGAGCGAGACTTGCGGGCGGCGAGAAACAGCGGCCATCCGGCCGCGATGAGCACCGTGCCCCAACCCAGCGCTTCCCACCCGCTGCCATAAAGCGTCCATAGCGAAAATATCGATGCGCCCGCACCACAGAAGACCAGGCCGCGGCGACGAGGTAGCTGACCAGTTCGCATCAGTCTGAAAACACCGAATGAACAGATGACGTATACGCCAAGTCCCGTGGCTGCGGCTAAGAGTGCGGCAAAGCTGAATGCGGCACTGGCGGTGCGTGTATACCCCATCATTGCAAGCGCCGTCGTGAATACGCTTCCCACCAGCACCGAGCGCGCAGGAGCACCCGCGGCGTTGCGCATGCCAAACCACTGCGGCAGAGTGCCCGCGTCAGCCATCGCAGCCGGGAGTTCGCCGCCAAGCAGCAGCCAACCGTTCAATGCGCCGAACGAACTGGTGACCGCACACACGGCCACGAGGCCGCCGGCAATTTCGCCCCACGACACGGCGATGAAGTCCGCGATCGGCGCCTTGGATACGAGCACCTCGGCTGGCGGAAGCATCAGTACCACGGCGCATGTCGCCACGAGGCTGAGCACTGCCGTGACACCGGTTCCCACCATGGTCGCGCGCGGGACAGTGCGCGCAGAATCTTCGACCGCATCGGCGGGAATCGTTGCGCTCTCGAGCCCAAGCATCGCAAAGAGCGTCAACCCCGCCGCACTTGTTGTACCCGCCAGCGAAAACGAGTCGCCACGAATTGGCGGCAAGATCGACCAGCCACCCTCGAACAGCCGCCAAGCGGCCAGCAGCACGACGGCGACAAAGGGAATGAGCTTCACAATCGTCGTGATCAGTTGCACCGCACCAACCGCTTGCATACCACGCAAGTTGACCCACGTGAGCAGCCAGATCACGGTGAGCGCGACCATCGGCGCCCCATACGATGACGACGCCACAGACGGGACCAGTCGTATGAAGTAGCTGACACCGGTCACCGCGATGGCGGCGTTCGCGGCCCAGCACGAAACGAGGTAGCCCCACGCGCCCAGAAATGCGATCGGTTCACCGGCCGCGAGTGTCATGAACCCAAACGTGCCACCGGCGTTGGGGAGATATCGCGCCAACTCCGAGAACACCCACGCGAGACAGAGCACGCCGACAAGCGTGAGCACCCACGCCGATAGTGCATTCCACCCGTACGGAACGAGTCCGGCTGGCAGCATGAAGATGCCCGCCCCCATGATGTTGCCGATCACCAGCGCGGTGGCGAGCCAGAAGCCGAACTTTCGTCGCGGTACGGTCATGCGGAGAAAAGGGCTGAGTAGGCAAGCCACGAAACAGAAGGCGAGTATGGGGTCCGAAGCACACAGGTTCAAGACGCAGACGGTCGGCAGTCGCTAGTTTCTGCTTTATGACATCAGCTCGTCGAACGATCGCGGTTTTTGGTGCAACCGGCCGCACCGGGTGGCGTATCTGCGAATATGCCGGCGCTGCAGGTCACTCGCTTTCCCTGCTCGTCAGAGATCCGGCGCGACTTGGCGGCGACCACGCCGATGCTTTCAGCGGCGCGCGGATCACGACGGGTGACGTGTTGAATGCCGATCACGTGGATGCCACGATCGTTGGCGTCGATGCGATCATCAGTGCACTCGGCTCCGACGATTTTCGCGCTCCAGGCAAGACGCTTTCGCAGGGAATGCTGAACATCGTGGCTGCCGCGCAGCGGCATGGGGTGCGGCGCGTCATCGCCATTGCCGGTGGTGGTGTGCTCGATTCGCCCAATGGTGGACTGCGTAGCGAACAGCCTGGATATCCCGCCGTCTTTGCCGCAGTGACGCTCGCGCACCAGGGAACGTGGCGAGCGTTGCGCGACAGTGGGCTGGAGTGGACGTTGGTGTGCACCCCCGATCTCACCGAAGCACCGCGCACGGGCCAATTTCGTGTGCTCGCCGATCTGATGCCGGTGGGTGGTAAGCACATTTCGCGCGATGATCTTGCGTACTGGATGATCGAGCAGCTTGATCGTCCCGAATTCATCGGACGACGAGTCGGCGCCGCAAATTAATTCGAAGCATCTCACATCAGCTCCGTCATTCATGCGTGCCGTCCGTATCGCTGTCATCGTGCTCGTGCTCGTTTTCGCAACTGCTTTCGGCTATTCGGCGTACCGGAATCCCGAGAGTGCGCAGCTCGACGCAGCCGCACGCGCCAGTGCGTCGGGTCAATTTGTAGCCCTTGCAGACGGGGTGACGCACTACGAGGTCGCTGGCCCCGACACCGGTCGCGTCGTGTTGCTGGTGCACGGCTTCTCCGTGCCATCGTACATCTGGGACTCGACCTTTGTCGCACTGTCCAAGGCTGGCTATCGCGTCATTCGCTACGATTTGTACGGCCGTGGGCTTTCCGATCGTCCTGATGCGAAGTACGACGGTGCGATGTACGACGCGCAGATAAACGGGTTGCTTGACTCATTGCACGTGCAAGGGCCGATCGATCTGCTTGGCCTCTCGTTTGGCGGCTACGTGACGGCGCACTATGTGTCGACACATGCGACGCGCGTTCGGACGCTGACCCTCGTCGATCCGGTTTCATCATCCGGCCCGATGCCCGCGATGCTGACGATGCCCGTGATAGGCCCGTGGATATGGCAAGTGACTGCGGTTCCCGGCATGGCGGACGGGCAGGCGTCGGACTTTTTGCACCCGGAGCGATTTCCGAAGTGGGCCGATCTGTATCGTCCGCAGATGCGGTACGACGGCTTCGGTCGCGCGCTGCTGAGAACACGGCTCGGGATCTCTGCCACGAATTGGGATTCGCTCTATGCCGCCGTCGCCAAGACGGGCGTACCCGTGGCATTGATCTGGGGCAAGCAGGATCAGACGGTGAAGTTCGAACTCTCGGATGTCGTGCGGCGAAACATCCCGTCGGTTGAATTCACTCCCGTCGATTCGTCGGGCCATCTGCCGCACATCGAGCAGGCGACGCTGTTCAACCAGCGACTGTTTGCGTTCCTTGCTGCGCACTCTGTTGCGCACTGATAACGCGCGCGTATCAACCGCCGCATCACTGCCATCATGACCGCTTTCGAAATTCCGATTGTCGTCCGCCCCGAAGACATCGATGACATGGACCACGTCAACAACGTCGTGTATCTGAGTTGGGTGCAGGATGTGGCGATTGCGCACTGGAAGGCGCGCGCAACCGACGCGCTGCGCGCCGAGTTTGGGTGGGTGGCCACGCGACATGAGCTGGACTACAAGCAGGCCGCGGTGCTGGGCGACGCCATCACGGCGCGCACCTGGATTGGCGCGGTCGATTCACGGCGCTTTGAAAGATTCACCGCGATCGTTCGCAGTGCAGATGGCGTGGTGCTGGCGCGCGGACGCACGCTCTGGTGCCTGATCAGTCGCGCGACGGGAAGGATCACGCGGATTCCGCTGGAATTGAGAGCTTGTTTTCCGCCGGAACTGGATGGCTAGGGGATGACTCCACATCCCCTGATTCAGCGCATGTCGTGCATTCCGTTCAAGAAGATTTGCTAGCGCAGCTCATTGATTTTTGTCCGCAGTCCGGCCTATCTGCCACCCGGATTGAACCGGAGCGACCCCGGCAACGAGTTGAGCAGCGGACCCAGCTCGCTCGCACGCTCAAGGGTCGTCACGAACGTCAGGCCGCGAATGGACACGACGAGCATCCCTGAAATGCCATAGGCCACAACGCAATTCTCATCCGCGTGCACCACGTTCCCCGACGCGTCGATGCAGTGCACTTCGCCCATGATGCCGTTGCCCGTGTCGTCGAGCTCGCGCACACGACGCAACGATGCCCACGTGCCCACGTCATCCCAGCCGAAATCGCCCTCGACGACGACCACGTTGCGGCTACGCTCGAGCAGTCCGCGGTCAATCGAGATTGATGTCACCAGAGACGCGAACGACGTCGGATCGCCACCGGCGAGCATCGGCAAACCGGCGCAGATTTCGGCGACGTGCGTCTCGAGTTCGTGCAGCACCACCTTCGCGCGCCAGACGAAGATGCCCGTGTTCCAGAGCGCCCCTTTGTCGATGAGCATGTCGGCAAGAGCGGCCGTCGGCTTTTCGACAAAGTGGTCGACACGACACGCGCCCCCCTCTGCGCGCGACACGAATTTGTCGAGCGGCACGCCAGGTTGGAGATAGCCAAAGCCGGTCTCGCAACGCGTGGGCTTCGCGCCGACGGTCACCAGGACGGCCTCCGTTGCTGCGATCTGAGCCGCGCGTCGCACCGTCTCGCGAAAACCGTCCGGCGACGCGGCTGCGAGATCGGCATGCAACGCGCAAAAGACCGTATCGGGTCCGGCGCGCCGCGCAACTTCATGCGCGCCCCAGGCCAGCGCGGCCGCCGTACCCAGTGGCCGCGGCTCGATCAGCATATTGGCGACCGGGATCTCGGGAATCGCATGATGCAGCGCGTCGGCGATATCGGCGCTCGTGACGACAAGCACGCGTTCTGCGGGTACCAGTGGTGCCAACCGGGCAATTGTGTCTGCGATCAGCGGTCGCTCGTTCACCAACGCCAGCAATTGCTTCGGTCGCTGGGGGGTACTGAGGGGCCAGAATCGCGTGCCGATGCCGCCGGCAAAGACGACCGCCCACAGCGCCAGACCGGTCTCGAGCAGGGGGTTGGGCTCGAGTTCGTCCAGCGTCTCCGGGTCCGCGGTCGCTTCGATGACAGTAGCGGTCGCACTACTTTGGCCAGTTGATCTGGACTCGGGCATTCGCGTCGGCACGGGAAAGAGTGGGGCGCATCGCGACTGGCGCGTCTGCCAGCGAACCCGCAACATATCTTAGTCGCACGTTCACGTCAGCAGTCGGCCTCGCCACCGCAGCCGATGTTTGTGGCTTTTTCCTCCCGCGACCCCTC
This sequence comes from Gemmatimonadaceae bacterium, assembly GCA_043753735.1. Taxonomy (GTDB): domain Bacteria; phylum Gemmatimonadota; class Gemmatimonadetes; order Gemmatimonadales; family Gemmatimonadaceae; genus Gemmatimonas. The sequence goes on along the minus strand of JAYUWD010000221.1, from coordinate 2,170 downwards.
CCCCATGCTGGTTTTGCACGTCACGAACGGGGACAGCGCCGCCGGTGGGCTGGCGCGCTCCGGGTTGCCGGGCGATGTCCTCTCCTGGCGCGACAGCCTGCACGATGGCCCCGTGCCCCCGGACAGCGACCTCGACGCCTTCCGTGCGACTCGTGGCGAGTTCATCGCCTCGCGCAGCTGGACCGAAAGCGCGGCCGATGTCGTTGCCGATTTCGAAGCGCGTGATGCGCGGCTCGATGGCCTCACGCGCGACGATGAAGTGGTGCTCTGGTTCGAGCCTGATCTCTACGACCAGCTGCAGCTGGTTCAAGTTCTGGCCCGTCTGGCCGCCAAACCCGCCGACTTACGTCCGCGCATGACGATCGTCCCGGCAGACTGCTACCTGGGCCCTCTCACACCCGATCATTTCGCACCGCTTTACAAGGTTCGTCGAGCTGTCGAAGAAGCGGATCTGGCGCACGGCACCGATGCGTGGCGCGCGCTCACCGCCGACACGCCGGACGCACTGCTCGCGATTGCAAAACGTCTGGATCGGGATGTCGGCGCGCGCAACTATAACGCGAGCGACATGGTCCGGCTGCCGCATCTCGCGGCGGCGTTGCGTCGACAGCTTGAAGAATATCCCGACGTGGATCACGGGCTGAGTCGCAGCGAGCGCCAGCTGTGTGAAGCGCTGGCCCCGGGCGAGATATCACTCGGCAAACTCTTTCAGGCGTCACATCACGCCAGCGAGTCGTGGACCTGGCTCGGCGACTGGAGTTTTGCCTGGTACGCGCAACGCTTGAGCGATTGCGCCAAACCGCTGGTGACGCATCCGAACGGCACCCGCGTCGTTGCCCCGGCGCGGGACTATCAGGGTTTCTGGGAGCGCACGGTCGTGCTCACCCCCTTCGGTCACGACGTTGTTCGTGCGCGTGCAGATGCCATTGCGGTGAACGGCATCGATCGCTGGATCGGCGGAGTGCATCTCACGAGTCAGCACCATTGGCGCTGGGATGGACGGATCAATCGTCCGGTCGAGCGGCGCGGGTAGGCGAGATTCGCGTCGCTGCGGGGGAAACAAACGGACTGACGCGGGAGAACGGGGAAACGACTCAGCCAGTTACCGTTTCCGCCGCGCAGCGACATCCTCGCGAATCACCCCGTCCGCCTCGAGCACGAAGTCCGCACCAAACGCGCGTGATGGCGTCTGGAAACCGATTGGCGCGCTGCCGGCAAGTACACGTTGCGCGCAGCGCACCGCCGTGTCAGCGGTGAGCGTGTACCCCTCGGGGCCGCGCAGACGAGACGCGACGATGTCGCCTGATGCATTGCGTGCCTCGCCCCAGAAAAATGAAGCCCCGCGTGCGCGCGCACCTTCGCTCGGTCCGGCGCGCCCTGCCCGCACGCGCGACGAAAGCTGACGCTGCACCAAGTTGCTTTGCAGCAGCCAGCCGAGTGCGCGCGAAAGACGCAGCAGGCGATGTTGCGAAGATGGCATGGCCGTATAAACGCGCACGTTAGGAATGCCCGTGCTGTGAAACGCCGTCGACACGTCGCCCCACGGAATGGTGACGGCGAGCATCGGCTCGTCGGTGAAGGGGATCATGCGCGCGTCGAAGGCCGCAGGCACGACCGTGATTCGTCCATCCCGACGAATCGCACCGCTCTTGCCCAGATTTTCGATCATCGTGAGCGCTGTGCCGCGCGAAACGCCGCCAACTGTGCGAAAAGCCAGCACGAGCTCTGTCGCGTCGGGCAGCCGACGATGCAGATGTGCCGCAAGACAGTCAGACGGAACGACGTCGAAGCCAACACCCGGCAGCAGGACGATGCCACGCGCACAAGCCTCCGCGTCTCGATCAGCGCACGCCTCGAACACCGGGATCTCGCCAGTGATGTCGAGGTAGTGCGCGCGCGCGCGCAGACAGGCGTCGACCATCGCACGCGATGTCTTCGAGAACGGGCCGGCGCAGTGCAGCACCACCGATACGCCAACCAACGCGCGATCGACGATCGCAGCGTCGTCGAGCGCAAATGGTCGTGCCTCAAGCTGATGCTCCGCGGCAAGCGTTTGTAGCGCAATCGCATCGCGTCCGGCCAGAATTGGTCGCAGTCCTCGTGCAATCGCGACCGATACGATCAGCCTGCCCGTGTATCCATTGGCACCGTAGATAAGCAGCGACACGCA
>JAYUWD010000220.1:0-1678 GCA_043753735.1 Gemmatimonadaceae bacterium | reverse complement strand
TGACCCTTGGCCAGGAGTTCACCGCATTTGCAAATACGCTGCGCGAAGATGTGGAACGTCTCGCCGAAGCGCAGGCGCTCATTCGGGAAATCAATCTGGGTGCGACCGCAATCGGCACCGGTATCAATGCACCGATAGGGTACGCAGAGTTGGCGGCACGCAAAGTGGCCGAGCTGACGGGCGTTCCGGTCATCACCGCACCTGATCTTGTTGAAGCGACGAGCGATACGGGCGCATTCGTACAGCTGTCGGGGGTGCTCAAGCGCACATCGACCAAGCTTTCAAAGATCTGCAACGATCTGCGGCTGTTGTCGTCGGGCCCACGCGCCGGATTCGGCGAAATCAATCTGCCGCCGATGCAACCGGGTTCGTCGATCATGCCCGGCAAGGTGAATCCGGTGATTCCCGAAGTCGTCAATCAGGTATGCTTCGAAGTGATCGGCGGCGATGTGACCGTCACCATGGCTGCCGAAGCCGGGCAGTTGCAGCTTAACGCGTTTGAACCGATAATCGTCTACAGGCTGCTGCACAGCATCGACATCATGCGAAATGCGTGTCTCGTCTTGCGTGAACGCTGCGTAACTGGTATTACGGCGAATGCTGATCGCATGCGCATGTTTGTCGAAAACTCCATCGGTATCGTGACCGCGCTCGTTCCCGTCATTGGTTACGAGGTTGCAACGGAGATCGCACGAACGGCCCTCGACACGGGGCGCGGCGTTTTCGATCTAGTTCTGGAACGTGGGGTGCTCACCAGAGCGCAGTTGGACGACATCCTCAATCCCGCGGCCATGACAGCGCCGCGCACCGTGAGCTGAACGCCAATGCAATTCCGCCGCACCATGCCAGCGCTTCATCATCGCCAAACGTTTGTTCACGGCCTTGCACTGTTCCTCGCGCTCACTGGGTGCGGCGGTGGCGAAAGCGGTCCGGCACCTGCTGCGCGGATTGATCTGTCGACAACGTCGGTTGCGCTCACGGCGATGGGCGCAGCGAGAACTGTCACCGCCTCGGTCAAGGACGCGGGCGGCGGGGTGCTTTCATCGGCGCCGGTCACGTGGTCGAGTGCTGCACCCACAGTCGCCACGGTGACTGCCGCCGGTGCGAGCGCCACGATCACCGGTGTCGCATCCGGATCGACTACCGTTCGCGCTACGTCTGGTGCAGCCACGGCGACCGTCAGCGTGGAGGTGGCCGGCGTTCGCAGTGTGTCTGTAAGTCCTGCGACCACCGCCATTCGCGTTGGTGATACGCAGGCGTTCACGGCAGCCGTGACCGCCGATGCGGGGGTCTCCACCGCCGTGACATGGACGAGTGCCAATCCCACCGTCGCAAGCGTCAGCGCAACAGGGATGGTGACTGGTGTGAGCGTGGGCAGCACGGCAGTCCGCGCCACTGCGGTCGCCGACCCCACATTCAGCACAACGGCAACGGTGGCTGTTTCCGCGCAGCGCACCGTAATCGTTACGCCGCCAGCGGCGAGCATCGTTGCGGGACAGGCGTTGCCGCTTGCAGCCGCTGTGCAGATCGACGCCGGACTGAGCACCGCGGTCTCTTGGCGAACGAGCGCAGCAGCCGTTGCAACGGTGAGCGCAACGGGTGTTGTCACGGGTGTTGCAAACGGTTCGGCCGTCATCACCGCCGTATCCGTCGGCGACACGCTCGTACGCGGATCGAC
>JAYUWD010000219.1:0-5356 GCA_043753735.1 Gemmatimonadaceae bacterium | reverse complement strand
TCTTTGGCTGCCTACTCGTCTACGCGAGTGACGGTGCCGTTGGTCGTACCGCGCGGAACCCGATTGGCTGTGGTGCGCGCGGTGCTGCAGGTGGCGGGTGACGTCGAGCCTCGCAATGACACGCTCGCGACGGCGCTTGAGATTGCAGATCGAACACCGGCAGTCTTCGTGTCGACGGCGCCCGATCTGGACGTGCGTGAGGCGCTGGTGGTGCTGCGTGGCGCGCTGCAGGTGCCCACACGCGCATATCTGCGGCTTGCCCCCAACGTGTGGCGTGAAGAGGGAACGCTCGCGCCCATCGGTGAGGCAGACGTGCGCGCGCGCGCGGCGAGTGCCGGAATGCTCGTGCTTCATGGCGACACGGCATGGGCCGGAACGGCGCGCGCAGGCTTTCGTGGCGCTCGCGCACTGTGGTCGCCTGCGTCTCCAACTGCACTTGCTCGCGCGGGGGAGATCTCGCGTACCGCCGAGTGGTATGCGACCGGCGCACCCGCGTCGCCGCTGGCCGGATCGCTCGCCGGATTGCCGTGGGACACGCTTCCACCGCTTACGTTGGCCGGTCCCGCGCGCGGACAGTTTACCGTGCTTGAAGCGAAGCTGGGCAAGAGCGGGGCGGCGGTGTCTGCGATTGCCGGTCGCGATGATGCCGGTGCGCGTACGTTGATCGTGTCCGGCTCCGGCTATGCTGGGTGGTCGTTGCGCGGGGGGCGGAGTGCGGAGGCGTTCACGGCACTCTGGGGCGCGATCTTCGATTGGCTCGCCGCGGGGCGGGGCGATGCGCGCGCGGCGCGACCTGCACTTTCGGCCGTGCGCGCGGGCGATCCGGTGCGCTGGCGTCGAGGTGGTGCCGACTCGATGGTGTCGGTCGTACTCAAGGCCCGTTCGGCGGGGCGCGTGAGCGGTACAAGCACCATCGATTCAATGCGGTTGCGATTCGTGGGCGCGTCATTTGAAACCGTTGGTCCCGCATTGACTGCTGGTGTGTATGACGTGCAGACCACAGGTGGTCCGTCGCTGCTTGTCGTAAATGCTTCGCGCGAATGGGTGCCTCGCGCGCCCACGCTGCGCGATGGCGGCGTGACACGGAGTGCGCTTGCCTCTGAAGCGCCTCGTCTGGTTGACAGTTGGTGGCCGTTTCTGCTCGCACTGCTGCTGTTGTGCGGCGAGTGGATCGGTCGGCGCATGACAGGGCTTCGGTAGTCGATCGCGACTGGGGTGAACGTCGCTGCAAGCGGTTCCCCAGTTCTTAGTTCCCCCGTCCCAAGTCTCCGATGCCCCGCCTGTTTCGAAAAAAAGATGATGTCCCCAAGCGCTCGCTTTGGCAGCGCGTCAAGGATCTCGTGCGCACGGATGTCGGCGTGTTGTTGCGCGGCGGCGTCGATCAAGGTTCGCTCGAGGCGCTGGAAGAGCTGCTGATCGAATCGGATTTTGGTGTGCCGACGTCGCTCGCGCTGGTGGCGGAGGTCGAACGTCTGGCCAAACGCGGCGACGTAAAGTCGGGAGACGAGTTCCGTATCGCTCTCGCGGACGGTGTCGAAAAGGCGTTGCGCAGCGGCAACTCTGATCCGGCGTTGCGCGTGGCGGCGAGCGGACCGACGGTGGTGCTGGTGATCGGAGTGAACGGTGCAGGGAAGACCACCTTCATCGGAAAGTTTGCGGCAGACTGCAAGGCTCGCGGACAGAAAGTGCTGCTGGGCGCGGCCGACACCTTCCGGGCTGGCGCGATCGATCAGCTTCGCGTCTGGGCGACGCGGGCGGGGGTGGATTTTGTTGGCGGGGCCGCTGGCTCCGACCCGGCATCGGTCGCGTTTGATGCGGTCGATGCGGGTATCAAACGTGGCATGGATGTCATCATCGTCGATACGGCCGGTCGATTGCATACCAGCGACGATCTGATGACGGAACTTCGCAAGATCAACCGCGTGATCGCCAAGCGACTTCCAGATGCGCCACACGAAGTCCTGCTCGTGCTTGATGGCACAATTGGCCAGAACGCACTTGCACAGGCGCGCAATTTCACGGCTGCAGTTCCGGTGACCGGAATCGTGATCACGAAGCTGGATGGCACGGCCAAGGGCGGCATCGTGGTAGCCGTGCACGAGGCGCTCAACGTGCCGATCAAATTCGTCGGGCTCGGTGAGCAAGTGGGCGACCTCGCTCCATTCGACGCCGCGGAATACGCGCGGGAGCTCGTGGAGTCGTGAACGCTGGCGAGAGCGATCGGCGCAGACGCCCACCGGCGCGACCTGCACCTCGCCTCGCGCTCGACACACCGGTCACGTACCTCAAGGGCGTCGGTCCGGTGCGCGGCGAAATGCTCGCCCGACTGGGAATCAAAGTCGCCGGCGATCTGCTGCGCCATGTGCCGCATCGCTACGAAGACGCATCGACGGTCACGCCGATCGTTCGCGCGGATGTCGGCCTCGACATCACCGTACTCGGTCAGGTGATCGCGAAAGGGGTGCTCCCCACTCGCAAGGGGCTACGGGTTTTCCAGGCGGTCATTCAGGACGCGAGCGGCATGATTGAAGTGGCCTGGCCTGGGCAGCCTTTTCTCGATCGCGCCATTCAAAAAGGCGATTGGCTGCTGTGCACTGGAACCGTGCGTTTCTTTCATGGCCGAAGACTGCAGCCGCGCGAGTTCGTCAATCTTGGTCCGGAAGAAGAGGGGACGCTCGGCGGGAGGGTTCTTGCGGTTTATCCCAGTACCGACGGGCTTTCAGTGCGCGTGCTCCGCGCGCTCGTGCAGCAACATCTCGACGCGCTGCTTCCCCTGGTCACGGAGCCACTCCCCGCCGACGTTTTGCGCGAAGCGGACGTGCCACCGCTGCAGGAAGCGCTGCGCCGAGTTCACCGACCGACGTCTGTCGCCGAAGCGCTTCAGGGGCGCGCGCGCCTCGCATTCGAAGAATTGCTCTGCGTCCAGCTGCTTCATCGTCGCGCCAATCAGCTCGCGCGGGCGGCTCGCGGCGGCCGAGCGTTTCTGAATCGCCGCGTACTGACTTCACAGCTGCGGAAGACGCTGCCGTTCAAACTCACCGGCGCGCAGGTGCGTGTGATTCGCGAGATCGTCGCTGACATGGGGAGCGCGCGTCGCATGAATCGTTTGCTGCAAGGTGATGTCGGAAGTGGCAAGACCGTTGTTGCGCTCTTCGCCGCGCTGCTGGCGATGGAAAACGGCGCGCAGGCTGCCCTCATGGCGCCAACGGAGCTGCTCGCCGAACAACACGAACGCTCCATCTCCACACTCCTCGTACCGCTCGGCATCGCACCGGTGTTGCTGACGGGTCGATTGGGTGCAAAGGAGAAGCGTGCGGCACTTGCACGACTCGCTGCGCCGGAGCCGGTGCTCGCCATCGGCACGCATGCGTTGCTGTCCGAGGGGGTGAACTTCGCTGATCTTGGGCTTGCGATCGTCGACGAACAGCATCGCTTTGGTGTTGAACAACGCGGACAGCTTGGCACAAAAGGTCGTTCACCCGACGTGCTGTTGATGAGCGCGACACCCATTCCGCGTTCACTCGCCCTCACGCTTTACGGCGATCTGGATGTCAGCGTACTCGACGAGCGCCCCCCCGGTCGTCAACCGATCACCACGGTGCACCGCGCCGAGTCGGCGCGCGCGCGCGTGATGGAGTTCGCAAACACGCAGCTGGACGCCGGTCGTCAGGTCTACATCGTCTATCCGCTGATCGAAACGTCGGAGAAGATCGATCTCAAAGCGGCAACCACGATGTTCGACACGCTCACCGCAGGACCGTTTGCATCACGGCGTGTCGCGCTTCTGCATGGGCGGCTTCGCGCCGAAGACCGCGACGAAGTGATGCGGTCATTTCGCGACGGCCAGCTCGATGTACTCGTCGCGACCACGGTGATCGAAGTCGGTATCGACGTTGCAAATGCAACGGTGATGATCATCGAACATCCGGAACGTTTTGGCCTTTCGCAGTTGCATCAATTGCGTGGGCGGGTCGGTCGCGGTGGCGCGCAGTCCTTCTGCATCCTGCTTGGCGATGTCGGCGTCGAGGCCGCTGAACGATTGGCGATGTTCACCGCAACGGACGATGGATTTCAGATCGCGCGTGCCGATCTCGAGCTACGCGGCATGGGTGACCTGTTCGGCGCGAAGCAGCACGGCCTGCCTGCGTTTCGCATTGCCGATCCGTTGCGGGATGAAGAGTTGAACGAACGGGCACGTGTGATCGCCGACCGCATGCTTGCTGCGGATCCTGGCCTTGAGAGCGACGAGCATCTGCCGCTCCGGCATCTGCTTTCTGTTGGCTATGCGCGGGCGCTGGAACTCTTTCGCGTCGGGTAGCGGTGAAGGTGACCATCGCGAGACGCGCGTTCGTGGATGAAATTGTCGAGCGACGGCCGCCGCCAGACCTCAATCCCAGTCACACTGGGACTACGGTACCTTCTCGGAGTCGGGGACACCCGCGCATGAATGTGGTTGAAGTCGGTCTGAAGCACCCCTACCTTGCCTGTCCGCCTTCACAAATTTGATGACCATGATCGCTTCATCCATCCGTATCGCCGATCTCAAGCACCACGTCGGCACCGTCGTGACCGTTCGAGGTTGGGTCACGCACCTTCGCTCCTCAGGAAAAGTTGCGTTTGTCGTCGCGCGCGACGGCTCGGGCACGTTGCAAGCAGTGGTTGTCAAATCACAAGTGCCAGCCGAATCGTGGGACGCGTTTGCAACGCTGACCACCGAAACGTCGGTCGCGATTACCGGCGAGGTGCGTGCCGATGCGCGCGCCCCCGGCGGGTACGAAATGGGTGTGCAGCTGCTCGAGGTGATCGGGCCGAGTCCTGTCGATTATCCGTTGCAGCCCAAGGAGCATGGCGTCGATTTTCTGCTCGATCATCGCCACTTCTGGCTGCGAACGCCACGCCAGGCGGCGATTCTGCGCGTGCGCAGCGAGATGGAGATGGCGGTGCATGACTTTTTTTATGCGCGTGATTTTGTGCGCTGCGACTCGCCGATTCTCACAGCAGCAATCGGAGAACGCGCAGGGCTCTTCGGCACCGAATATTTCGAAGAGGGCACGGCCTATCTCGCCCAAACGGGGCAGCTGTATGGCGAAGCGATGGCGGCTGCACTCGGCCGCATCTACACCTTCGGTCCGACTTTTCGCGCTGAGAAATCGAAGACGCGCCGCCATCTGACCGAGTTCTGGATGATCGAGCCCGAGATGGCGTGGTACGATCAGGATGACAACATGGATCTGCAGGAAGATCTGGTCCGCTATCTCGTCGGGCGTGTGCTTGATCGTTGTCAGGAGGAGCTCAAGGTGCTCGAACGCGACAGCTCAAAGCTTGATTGCGTATCGCAGCCGTTCGTGCGACTCGA
>JAYUWD010000218.1:0-5356 GCA_043753735.1 Gemmatimonadaceae bacterium | reverse complement strand
GCATGGAGGACAAGGCCGTCCGCGATGCCATCAATCGTGGGGTCATCGCCGGTCCGCGCGTCCTCACCTCGCTTGGTTCACTGAACGAGAACGCCGGTTCCCCCGATTCTGTCCGCGCCACGGTGCGCCGGTTTCACGATCAGGGGGCGGACCTGATCAAGATTTTCGCCTCCAAAAGCATTCGTGATGGCGGCGTGCAGACCATGACGCAGGAGCAGCTCGATGCAGCCTGCGGAGAGGCGAAGCGGTTGGGGCTGCGCTCCGTTGTGCATGCTCACGCTGCGTCCGCAGCCAAGGCCGCTGTCCGGGCGGGATGCACCCAGGTTGACCATGGCGTGCTGGTGGATGACGAAGCGTTGCAGATGATGGCGAAGGCCGGCACGTACTTCGAGCCGCAATGCGAACTCGTGTCGCGCAACTACCTCGACCACAAGGAATGGTTTCGCGGCATCGGCAACTACAACGATGAAGGATTTGCGGCGACGGAGCGCTCACTCGCTATGCGCAAGGATCTGGTCAAGAAATACCACGCCGTACCCTTGCTCAAGGTTGTCTACGGCACCGACGCTGTTGCGGGCGCGCATGGCGATAACGCGCGAGACTTGAGCTGCCGCGTGACACAAAACGGTGAAAAGCCAGTGGACATCATCACCTCGGCCACCTCGATCTCGGCGGCTTCGCTCGGCCTCGGGAGCACAATTGGCAAAGTCGCGGTCGGGTATGAGGCTGACCTCGTGGCGTTCGATGGCGACCCGCGCACCGACAGCATGGCGTTCCAGCGCGTGTCGTTCGTGATGAAGCACGGTGTGGTGTATCGGTCTCCTCCGGCTCCCGCCGGACCGAATCGCAGGTACCCATGACGGTCGCTCGCGTCGCACCGTTGACCCTGTTTTCGCTGGTGTGCGCCGTGCACGCCGGCGCACAACGGGTGGATTGGCCCACCACGAGCGGCGACGCTGGCGCGATGCGCTACTCCGCACTGGCTGACGTCAACCGCGAGAACGTGAGTCGGCTCAAGGTGGCTTGGCGCTGGAACACGGGTGAGCGCAGTATCCCCGCATCGCCCGGCCAGATGCCCGCGCGTCCCGGCCTGTTCCAAGCCTCGCCGGTCGTCATCGGAGACACGCTGTACGTCTCGACAGGCTACGCTGCGGTGGCCGCGCTTCACGCCACGACCGGCGCACAGCTGTGGAAGTTCGATCCGGAAATCTGGCGCGCGGGGCAGCCATCGAACGGCACAGGGCTGGTCCATCGCGGTGTCGCCACATGGGCTTCGCGAAGTGAACGACGCATTTTCATCAATGCGCGCTGGAAGCTGATTGCGCTCGACGCGAAAACCGGCAAGCCAATTCCGTCGTTCGGGACAAAGGGTGAAGTGGATCTCACGGCCACGCTCCGTCGCCCCGTGAACAAGCTGCAGTACACGAACACCTCACCCCCAATGGTGTGGGGGAACATCGTGGTGGTCGGCAATGGCGTGGGAGATCGAATCCGCTACCGCAACGATCCGCCGGGGGACGTGCAGGCGTTCGACGTCCGTACCGGCAAGCGCGTGTGGAGCTTTCACACCATTCCCGATTCTGCGGAGTTCGGCTGGAAGACGTGGGAGGACGGCTCGTATAAATACATGGGCCACACCAACGTCTGGTCGCCGATGAGCCTGGATGTCGCGCGTGGACTCCTCTTCCTGCCGGTATCCACGCCCACCAACGACTGGTACGGCGGCGATCGCAAAGGCGATAACCTGTTCGCCGAATCGGTGGTGGCGCTGGACATGCGCACCGGGAAGCGCGTGTGGCATTACCAGATCGTACATCATGGGCTTTGGGACTACGATCTGCCGTCACCGCCAGTTCTCGCCACGATCACGTGGAACGGACGCCCGCGCGATGTCGTCGCGGTCCCGTCTAAGACGGCATGGATCTATGTGTTCGATCGCGTCACCGGCAAACCGATCTGGCCGATCGTGGAAAAACCGGTACCGGCCAGCGACGTCCCGGGCGAGCGCGCGTCTCCTACCCAACCGATGCCGACAAACCCGGCTCCGTTCGCGCTCCAAACGGTGACCGAGAACGACCTCATCGATTTCACCCCTGAGCTCAAACGCCGCGCCTTGGAGGTGTTTAGGAAGTACCGAACAGGCCCGATCTTCACGCCCCCGTCGGAACAGGGGACCATCGTCATGCCCGGGTCGATCGGCGGTGCTGGCTGGGGTAGTACGGCGTACGATCCCGTGTCGCACACGTTGTTCGTGAAAGGGACGAACAACCCGGCCTTGTATCGCATCCAGAAAGGTGTTCCCAACGATACAATCGGCTACGAGTACACCGTGGATCTGACGGGAAGTGGAGTGGGCGTCACTGCTGATCCAGACTCCGGCATGGCCGACCACACGCCCCCTCAACAGTTGCCGCTCATCAAACCGCCGTACGGCAACATGACGGCGATCAACTTGGACACCGGCAAGCAGTTGTGGCAGGTGCCGCTCGGCGACACGCCGGCAATCCGCAATCACCCGTTGTTGAAGGGCGTGACGCTGCCTCCGTTGGGCGTGGCCGGCGCGGTGGGCGGCACGGTCACCCGTGGCGGACTGATTTTCGCCACCGGCGGTGGGGCGGTCCTGTATGCGCTCGATACGCGCGACGGCTCGATCCGGTGGCAATTCACGTTACCGGCGGGTCGCGGCTACTCGAATCCAGCGTCGTATCGGGGGGCGAACGGGGTGCAGTACATCGTCTTGGCGACCGGCGGCGGAGACAACGCCGAGCTGGTGGCCTTTTCGCTCGACGGCGCGCACTGACGTCGGAGTGATGTAGCACGAAGAGCGCGAAAAGTATCTCGCACACCAAGCCCAGTCGCGCGTGCGGAGGCGCGACTGGGCTTGGTGGCGTTGGTGTGTTACCGCGCGATCGCCTCAGCCGCCCGCAACGCGAGCGCGCAAAAGGTTAGCGTCGCGTTCGCGCACGACGCACTCACGCAGGTTGGTGCGCCGACCACGAACAGGTTTTCGTGGTCGTGGGTGCGACCCCACGCGTCCACCACGGAGCTGGTCGGATCGGTTCCCATACGACAGCCGCCGGCGGGGTGATCCTGCCATGCGCTCCCCTCGCCACTCGACTCACCCAGTACGGTGCCGCCGCCCACCTTTGCCATTCTTGCGAACAGTGCGCGAAGCGTTTCGCCCGTATAACCACGGAGCGCTGCCGACTCCGGAGCGTCGCGGAACGCCACCTTCGGCAGGGGGTCGCCGTACGCGTTTTTTCGCGTCGCATCGAGTGTGAGTTCGCTCGAGCGGTCGGGAATCACGTCGTAGTACGAGCGGACGCGCGCCACGCCGGTCTTGGTACGTTCGCGCCAATCCTTCATGATCGCATCGCCCAGTAGCGGCGCACCGGAGTCGTCGCGAAGTCTGGGTTCGCGACCGGCCGAGGACTCCCAGACCCGCAGGTCGTGGCGCAGGTATTTATCGCCGACAGGTGCACGCATGAATTGCTTGCTGAGCAGCGAATGTTGCGCGCTCATGCCGGGAAAGAGCTTCAGGGGCAGCGCGATGTTGGTCTGCACGGCGCGGTGTCCAGCCAGATACTTGCCAACCGTGCCGGACCGATTAGCCAGTCCGTCCGGTGTGCGGCTGCCGCGGGAGAGCAGCAGCAGATGCGAACTCCACACGTACCCAGCCGCGATGACGAACTGTTTGGCGCGGTATTCAACAGGTGTCCCCGCGCGCCCTTTGGCACCACGCTGCATCGCCTCCGCTGAAACGATGCGCGACGATCGCTCATCGAGCGTCAGTCGACGCACCATCGTGCGCGGATAGAGTGTGATGCGATTGGCTTTGCGCAGTCGATCCCAAGTGACGTCCGGCGAGTACTTCGCGCCAGTGGGGCAGATAGGCGAGCAGGTGTCGTTACGACAACACTCGTTGCGCCCATCGTACGGTCTCGAATTCTTCGCGGCGGGCTGACTCCAGGTCACAATGCCAGCCTGCGTGGTCCACTCTTTCAGCAGTCCGAGGTTGTACGTCAGCGGCAATGCCGGCATGGGAAACGGCTTGCCGCGCGGGTCCATCGCTGCAGGCCCCTGCTCGCCAGCAACGCCCATGATCTCTTCGGCTTCTTGATAGAATGGATCGAGGTCGTCGTAGGAGATCGGCCAATCCGTCCCCACTCCGAACAGAGATCGGGAGCGAAAATCCTCCGGAGACCAGCGTGGTGTCACACCACCCCAATGCATTGCCAATCCGCCAACATGCATCGAGCGCGATTGCAGCGGACCATCGATTTCGTAGCCGTCGAGGTGATCGTTGGGCCAGGGGCTTTCGCCGTACGCCTTGAATCGCTCGCGGAGCGCGTACCGCTGCGCCAGCGGCGGCGCTTCATCGCCCGCCTCCAACACAACGATTGAACCCTTTGTGGTGCGCGCCAATTTGTGCGCAACCATCGCAGCACTGATGCCAGAACCGATGATGCAGACGTCGCTCTCGATGACCCGACGCTTCGTAAAGCCGATCATGTGGTACGGGTCCGCGCGAGGGGCAGCGGCTTGCGCGACGACGTGGCCAGCGGACGACAGTTCTCGCGCATGATCTGCGCGTCGTAACACAGGTCGGTTGCCGCGTAACTTGCGTAAAAGTGGGCAAGCAGAGCGAGCGCGACGTGCGGGCACCGACCAATTGGTGGAATGCGGTCAATTTTAAAAGCGTTAAGCTCCTGCTGCACCAGCTGTTGGCGCTGCGCGATGGTCAGGGCCGCGAAGGATCGGTGGTGCGTACGCTGCGCTTTGCGGTCGAGATCGTCGAGCTGCGTGGCCCAACGCGTCGCCGGTGTGGGACCCGTCGATTCCAACTTCGAGGTCCCATATCCGTGCACGAGTTCCGCGTTCTCGCGATACCCAGCAATCCATCGCTGGAATCCGTCAACGACGGCTGCGGTGCCGCTTCGGCCAAGCTCTGCCGGAAGCACGGCCTCCCCCAAAGCGCGCAACGTTTGGGGACGCCCCGCAAGTTCGTCTACCGCCGCGGCGTGGGCGAGCCGAACGAACGATGCTGTCGGCAACGCCGCCGACAGCGCGGCGAGAAAAGTTCGTCGGGAAACACCGTGCATTGATGGTACTCCAAGAGACGGAAGGGCAAATGACCGACGAAATTGCAATGTGTAGAGGCGATCACCGCACAGCAAGAATGCCCCAATGCGCCGCACTCGAATTTTTACCCGTGTCATCCTGGCGATCCCACGCGCACGGCACATGCCGCAAAACTGACCCCGCGTGAAGCTTTACTGCCCGCTCTAGCTGCGCATTCGCCAAACCCACGCCGCGGTCTGCGCTTGTGTCGCTACCCGAGCCGAACTAGCTTGCC
>JAYUWD010000217.1:0-1679 GCA_043753735.1 Gemmatimonadaceae bacterium | reverse complement strand
CAAGGTTCTGGTATCGGTTCGGTCAGTCATGCGGTGGTGGTGATCCGTCCAATCACTTCAAAATGTGAGTGACAGCGAAGTGACCGCAACAAGACTGTTACGCGACGGCAGGCTGTTGTTGCCGTCGGGAAAGAGCGCGTTCTTGTTCCGCCAGCCACGCAACTCGGTGCGCCACGCGACGCGGGCAAACGGCGTGATGTCCAGACCGACAGAGCCGCCCAAGGCGCGGAAGGCCGGATTGGCAAGCGACAAATTTCCATTCGTGGTGGTGCCGGTACCGACGATGACTTGATTAGGATCCTCGTAGCCTTCGGCGCGAAAGAGGAGTGCCGCCGTCGGCGTTGTTTGCACTCGCGCGACCGCGGTCCAACCGTACCATGTCGATTGACCACCCCCGCTTCCCTTTGACTGCGAGCCGTAGTCGAACTCGCCGAGCAGGGTGAGTTTGCCGGTGGTCTGCTTGGCGCCAACGCCGTTGAATGTCCGCAACTTCGATCCGGCCTCGCTTGAAAAGAAATTGTAGTAGCTGATCGTGCGTGAAGTCGTGGCCGCATAATCGAGTCGTACACCAACGCCCTTCCCCGAGTTGTTCTCGGAAATGTTTTGCCAGCCATTCACAACGTCGAGTTGCGCGGTGAGTTTGGGTGATGCCGTCCACGTCATCTTCACGCCACTCTGGTAGTAAGGCGAGTAGTCCCCGACGAGCGATCGGGTATAAGTGAGATTGTCGCGTGACGCCCATGATTCCAGTCCCATGTGCGAATAGAAAATGCCACCATCGACCCAGATGTTGTTGGCGATCTTCAGGCCGACGACCGCTTCCTGGATGTGCCGACCGAGCGATGGACCGCTGACTGATCCGCGGTTTGGTTCGCCAGAATAGTTGGACTGCACCGATGTGCCAACCTGCAGAGCGAAGCGGCCACGATAGTGTGGGGCATCCAGCTTCGCCTCGATGAACGCGAGGTTGACATTGAACTCGTTGTGACGCGCTGGCTGCGTGGTGAACAGCGCGCCGCCGGAAAACGAGCGGTCAAGCGAGGGTGGGCGTCCGAAATCCCACGCAAAGTAGCCGTCAACGAATGCGCCGACGGTGATCTTGGGCGTGGAATCTGTGGGTGCGATTTGTGCGAGCGCGGACGCGAGCGGCACTGCAAGTGTGAGCGCGCCAACAAGCGACGTAACGTGTATGCGAGACATTGATCGTTGCAAAGAGATGTGAAGTGAGGGCGTCAGCGAGTCACTGGCGAGGCCGCGGGCGCAGCAGAACGCTGCATGGGAAACGCGGCGTCGATCGCGATGTTCAAGAGGAGCACGTTCACCCTCGGCTCCCCGAGTACACCGAACTGGCGTCCCGTGGTGTGTGCGTCGACGACCGCACGCACCGCGACGGAGTCGGCGCTCCGTGCGCGCGCCACGCGCACAACCTGCAACTGTGCGTTGGCCGGCGAAATGTCGGGGTCGAGGCCCGATGCGCTCGCGGTGACGAGATCCGCTGGGACCGCGCCGCGGCTAGTTCCGAGTTCTACGACCGCGCTATCGACACGAAGTGCGATGAGCGTATCAGCAAGCTTGCGATCGGTCGGGCCTTTGTTCGAACCCGATGATGCCGTCGCGTCATACCCGCTGCCAGCAGCCGACGGGCGTGAGTGGAAATACTCGGCGCGCGTGAATGTCTG
>JAYUWD010000216.1:0-5360 GCA_043753735.1 Gemmatimonadaceae bacterium | reverse complement strand
ATGCAGAGCAACACCGGCCACTTCCCTGACGCATCCTGCATCAAACGTTCGTCGGCTTCTTCCTGGGACAGCACCGAGAACTCACCAGTGTTACCGGTGCGGTTCATCGTTTCCTGCAACTCGTTTTGCTGCGCGATGCTTTTTGCGGCAGGCTCTTCCGCGAGACCGATTTCCTTCGCCCCAAAGATCACACGACTGGCGGCGGACTCGGGACCGAAAAGCCCACTCGACATGGACCATATGAAGAGTCCGAGCCCGGCAAGCGACGCCAAAAACGTGATGACCAACAACCCAATCGTGAAGGACATGCGGCCGAGCGCTCCGTCCGGAGGATGATGAACAGCTGAAGCGGCGAGACTATATCCTTCACGAGTCGGTGCTCGAGCAGTCCTGACCTCCCGTACAAACGCAATACCCGGACATTCAATGCTGCTACTCAAACGTCCTACACACCGCCGCGCGTTCCTGCTTGGACTTGCAATACTGCTGTCCCCGCGCGCCACACCGGCCCAGCCTGGCGGTGCGTTGCCCGACAGCATCAAGACCAAACGCTGGGCAATCGAGAACGAGCTGCAAAGTCTCGCAGTCGTCAATCGCAAAGTCATGATTCCGATGCGCGACGGAATTCGTATTCCCGCCGACATCTACTATCCGAAAGACGGGTCGACCAAATATCCCGCGATCTGGGTGCGGACGCCCTACAATTTCAACTACTGGGATGTGCAGAACGGTGTCCCGCGCGACATGACTGCGGCGCTCACCGCAGTGAAGCGTGGCTACGCCTACGTCGACATGCAGGAGCGCGGGCATTTCTTTGCCGAAGGCAACTACGACATCCTTGGCGCGCCGCTTTCAGACGGTGACGACGAACTCAAGTATCTGAGTTCGCAGACGTGGTCGAATGGCAAGGTTGGCACGACCGGCTGTTCGTCGACGGCGGAGTGGCAGCCCGCGGTTGCATCGCTCGGCAACCCCGCCTTCGCTGCGATGAACGTGCAGGGATTTGGTGCGGGTGTTGGAAAAGTTGGACCGTATTACGAGATGGGAAATTGGTATCGCGGCGGTGCCGTGCAGATGCTCTTCATCGACTGGTTGATGGGTGAGCAGAATCAGCTTCGCCCGATGTTTCCGGCGAATACGTCGCAGGCCGATCTCGTTCGCGTTTCCCGGTCATTCGATCTCGCGCAACATCTACCACCCGTTGACTGGTCGCAGGCATTCCGGCACCTGCCGGAGATGGACATTCTCAAGGCTGTCGATGGCCCGCATGGCATCTTTGCGGATTCAATGCCGGTCGCAAGCGGCGGCGCGATGATCAAGCGCACGCCAAACGATCCAGCTTGGCGTCGCGGCGGGCTGTGGCACGACGATATGCCGATCAACATTCCCGGCCTGTGGTTCATGTCATGGTACGACGTGTCGGTCGGGCCGAACATCGCGATGTACAACCATGTGCGAAAGACGGCCAAGGGCGACGCGGCAAATCAGCAGTGGATGATCATTGCGCCGGTTGGCCACTGCGCGTACACGCGTGCCAGCGAACACACCATTGTTGGCGAGCGTGATATGGGTGACGCTCGACTCGGCTATCTCGATATCACGTACTCGTTCTTCGACCAGTTCCTCAAAGGCAAGGGCGATCACGCGATGGATACGATCCCCAAGGTGCGCTACTACCTGATGGGTTTGAACCAGTGGCGCACGTCGGAAACGTGGCCGCCCAAGGACGCGTCACCAATGACGTTCCACCTCGGCAGCAACGGGAACGCCAACACGCTTGGTGGAGACGGCGTGCTTTCGATGACAGCACAAAAGACGGACAAGCCCGATCGATTTGCGTACGATCCGATGAAGCCGGTCAATTCGCATGGCGGAAACGTATGCTGTCAGGGGAATGCAGTGATTCCAGGTTCGCTCGATCAAAGCAAGGTGGAGGCGCGTCCCGACATTCTGGTCTACACCAGCGAAGCGTTCAAGGAAGGCACAGAGTTGAGTGGGCCCATCACGCCAACGTTATACGTGTCGTCCGATGCGAAGGACACCGACTTCACCGTCAAGATCATCGATGTGTACCCTGACGGGCGCGCGTACAATCTCGATGAATCGATTCAGCGCATGCGCTATCGCGAGGGGTACGATAAAGCGCCGGTGATGATGGAGAATGAAAAGATTTACAAAGTCACCCTGCAGCCGCTGAATACGAGCAACTACTTCGCCCCAGGCCATCGGCTGCGCATTGAAGTGTCGAGCAGCAACTTCCCGCGCTTCGATCGCAACCTCAATACGGGTGGCAACAACTACGACGAAACAAAGGCTGTTGTCGCGCACAATGTCGTCCATCATTCGGCGCAGTATCCGTCCACGATCACGGTGACCGTGGTGAAGAAACCTGCGGCCCTCGTCCCCTGATCGCACGGGGACGCGAGCCGAAGGCCGGATGGTGGATGCAGCGATGCACGGTTCAGGTCCGTATCTTTACCGATAGCTGTCGCTGCGGCGCGTCCGTCGCCAAACCCGCCCCGCGGCTGAGCCACTCCACGGTGTTCTTTTCCCCAACCCCTCGAGATCGATGACACGCACCACAACTCGCGCGTTGTTCGCCATCACCACGATGTTCGCGGTCACTGCCTGTGGCGGTGGTTCAAAGACCGTCGCAGCACCCGGCGCAGCGCCGGCGCCAATGGCCAGCAACACGGCACCCGCCGAAAAGGCAGCACCCGCAGCAAGGCTCCCCGCCACCGTTACGTCGGCGATGATCGCACTCGGGGATTCCATCTTCAACAACGGCAGCTGCCAGCGTTGCCATGGCAAGGGCGGCATCGGCGCGGCAAATGCTCCGGCGTTCAAGGGCATTAGGTGGCAGCACGGCAACGGCAGCTTTGAAGGCATCGTGAATACGGTCGTCACCGGCGTGGCCGCGACGGAGATCAAGGATCCGACGCACAAGTTCCCGATGGGTGCGCGTGGCGGACGGACGCCACTCACCGACGATCAGATCAAGGCAGTTTCGGCCTACGTATTCACAATCAGTCGTTAATCAGCCGTTACAGGGCAACAACGGGGGACGGCGCATCATTGCGTTGTCCCCCGTTTGTGCAACTGAAGCAGCATGTTCGGACGTGACGTGAGTTTCCCGTCCTTTTTGTGCCAGAACTCTTTTAGTGGACCGGTGGCTGCACGGTGTTGCTGCGCAGGGCGTGTATCGCTTAACACGCTTTTGTAGATCGCGTATCGGACGACCCCATCGGCATCGATGATGAGCGTGCAGCCACCGGCGAAATCCATCAGGTCGGGACCGATGCGGATGGTGCAACTCTGCGTCACCTCCGCGACCAGCTCCATGCTTACGCGACCATCGGGTGTAACGCGCCGTGTGGTGCGAATCGACTCGATCCGGATCGGTGCTGCATATTCGACGTTCTTTGGCAGAGCCGTGCCGATGGCAACGAGATGGAGTGCCTTCGCGATCTCAGGCTTCACGACGAACTCGCCCAGTGCGATTGCGCGACGCCGCATCTCACTTTCGCCTGCCGGTGTTGCGAGGTCAGAGCCAAAGCGCAGATCGGTCAACGCCAGACCGGGAATCGGGGTGTCGAAAGCCGGCGGTTTCCAGCGCACGGCATCTTCGCACATGAACTCAAGTTTCTCGGGGAAGATGTGCCTCCGCTGAAACGAGCGCATGAGCGCTTCCCGATAGCAGTACTTGTCGTCGCTGACCACGTCGGCGTCGGCGGTGATCAACGCGCGCAGATACTCGCCGAGTCTGATGTCGACCGGTGGGCAATAATCGATGGCCCGGATGCAGATGTTCAGAAATTGCCGCGCGGTTTCCGTTGCCTCGCTTGCCAGTGCGCGCACGAGATCATCGGTGAGCTCGGACTCGTGCACGTCGTCGGGGGATAGTCGCGCGATGCGAAAGTAGCGGGCGCTGCGCCGACGCAGCGCCGTGGTGAACGCTTCGAATACCGCAGATACGAGCACTGAGCCCATGGCGTGCGCTTCGAGTGTCGGCTGGTACTGCAGTGGCGCGTCTACGCCTTCCTGCGTGCCGGATGCGAATGCGTCTGAATCGAACGCCTGCAGATTCTTGACATCGAGTGCTGTGCGCAGCGCGGAAGCGTTGGCGGGCTTTGAGGTGGCTTGGCCAAACTGACGCGCGAGGTCCGTGAGCAGTGTCGCGTTGGCGATGGATCCTTTACTGGCGCGCATGGCTTCGAGGACGACATCGGGATAGCTGAAGTGCATGAGCAGTGCGACGATGTCGGCAAAGCCTTCGTGAAACCCGAGCACGTCGGGGTTTGTCGGGTTGGCGAATTGCGCACGCAGTGCGTGCAATAGCGCGTGGGTGGTTTCATGCGCGACGACATCGTGCGAAAGCGCCGTGCTGATGAGTCCTTTCGG
Source organism: Gemmatimonadaceae bacterium (assembly GCA_043753735.1). Lineage (GTDB taxonomy): Bacteria > Gemmatimonadota > Gemmatimonadetes > Gemmatimonadales > Gemmatimonadaceae > Gemmatimonas. The sequence continues at coordinate 959 of JAYUWD010000216.1, read as the reverse complement.
CACGGTATGCCCGCCGGGTTTGAGGCCGGCGTGAAAGTAGCCGAATGAGATCGATCCGAGTTCCTGGTCGAACGCGGCGTTCTTTTGGTCACGCAAGGCAAATGGGCTGATACGTAGACGGAACGGCTCATCGTCCTTCGCGCGGTATCCGCTCGCCCACATGATCTCTCGGCCCAACGCACGTTGAAAGGCGGAATACGTCAGACTACACACGGCGTACGTCATCTGCAGGTGAAAGCGACCGTCTGCCGGTGTGGGTCGCAAGCCGTTGGAGAGCAGCAGCTGCTGTTCATTGAGGTCGAGCGTGAGCGGGCCTTTGGCACCTTGGCGCAGGGCCGCCGGGGCACCAGTCCCGTCCAACTCGAAAACTGCACCCACAGGACCTGGTGCCAAAGTTTCGTATGGCACTGCGACCGTTGTTTCCCCACCCAAAAGTGTCGAAACGGACGGATCGAGCGTGTAAATGCCGAGTTGGCGCGATCGCGAAAAATCGTAACTCGAGCCACGTGCTCGCGCGACCGCCTGGATCTTCACGCGCTCGCTGATCTCGAACAGAGGAGCTGGTGGTGGTGGCGCGACCTCCGGCTTCGCTGCTCGCCGCTTTGCCGGGACTTTCGGTGCTTCTCTGCTGGCAACGTTCGTCGCGGCTGTCTTGCGCGCGGGGGTCATGAGGCGCGCACCACGAGTCGATCATGTTCGATCGTCACGATGCGATAGCTGCTGCGGGTAGTCGGCGTGCTCGTCACGCGGACCACGACATCGTTGCCATCGGTGATCCACGTGGCGCCGAGGGCACGCGAGCGGTCGTCTGGGCCGCCAACCGAGACGTGTCCCGATCCGTCTGCACCCAGCTGTAAGCGTTCGCGCGGTCGACGCGCGGGTGGCACTGCATGCGCGGCGGGACGATAGATCTCATCGCCCGCCGCATCTTCTTCGAAAAAGTGCAGCCACTCGTGCGC
>JAYUWD010000215.1:0-5363 GCA_043753735.1 Gemmatimonadaceae bacterium | reverse complement strand
CGCCCAATGAGACCCTGCGCGTCGCACACCGCGAGCACCGCTGCAAACACGCGCGCGATGTCATCGCCCAGCGTACTCACAAACTTCGCAATCGTCGTACAGTGCGGCGCGCGATCCCCGCACAGGGCGATACACGTCACGTGCTCCTGACAGGCGCGTTCGATCTGCCTGCTGCTGACAATGCCTTGCGAATACGTGAACAACACTACTCTGAGCAAGAGCGCCGGGGGGTAAGTAGGGGCACCCGTCACGTCATGCTGAAACCGCGCGTCGAAGTACGACAGGTCGATCGCATGATCGAGCAGATGATTCAGCGCGTGCTCGAAGGTCCCGGGCAGGAGTTGCCTCGACCGGTCAACGGCGAGCAATCGCGGATGCGTGTCGATGTACTTGGAGCGCGCCATGCAGACACCTCTACCAAGGCAGAAACAGCCCGCACATTTCCTACAGTCACCGCGCGACGACCTGGGGGTGTTGTACGTCTACGCCTCCTCGCTGCGCGACTTGTTCTACAGCCTCGTTAGATCGCCTCCAGCGGCGGTGGTGGTTGTCACTTGGGCGGGGCGTGCTGTTAAAGTGGTTTCCGTGTCGGGGCAAGCCACGGTGCGGGTGCGTGGGGTTCGGCGGCGCGCGTTGCCATACCGACTCGCAGGGGCGCGCGATCCGGTGCGGAGGCGGGCGACGGCGCGTGGGTCCCCGCGCCTTTTGGGTTCGGGCGGCACGATCGTCGCGCGGGAGGCCCGCGCGCATCGAGCGAGGCGCGACGCGTGGCGTCCGACGGCGTGGCGTGCAGCGCCGCGTGGTCTCAGGGTTGAACAGTCGGGGAGATAGGTGACACTTTGTCCGGGGACATGGTTCACAGTCATTCTTGAGCGAGGGCGCGCCGGTGATGGTGCGAGTACGCTCGTCAAAGCGTCCGAGCAGGGTGTCGGAGTCGCGCACTTTCCAGCGGCCGTCGCAGATTTCCTTGAGGCCGATCATCTCGCCGTTGAACGCTGGCGTGAAGAACGGTTGCCCGTGGTGGAGGCGGAACGTGCCGGCGGTACTAATGCGCCGCACGTCGAAGTGGCCAGGATAAGTCGGTGGAATGATGCGCGTGGGGAGCAGTCGCGCGGATGGCCGCCATTGAGCAGCGGGCATGTCGTCGTTCAATGCTGCGTGGGGGCGCACGTCGTTGTCGGTCTGCACGAAGGTGTTGAAGACGCGTGGTTGCAGCTTCGCGTTTGCGGCGGCCGGCTTGGTGGCCCGTGCTTTCAACACGCGATGCATCCGCTCGTGGGCGCCATTCTCCTGCGGACTCGCGGGCGTCATGCGTTGATGCACGATGCCCAGTTGCAGCCACCACGCGTTAAGGTGATTCAGGCCGTGAATGCCGTTCGAGGCGAAGGGCGCGCCGTTGTCACGGCGAATCGCGTCCGGCAAGCCGTAGTCGCGAAACAGCCGGTGCAGCTCACGGTGCACGCCCTGGGCTTACACGTCGGGGAAGCGCTGGCAGCACAATACATCGCGACTGAAATGATCCACGATGGTCAGCGGATAGCGGTACACGCCATCGCGCGGGCGGAACTGGCCTTTGAAGTCGATGGTCCACCCCTGGTTCGACGCGGTGGTGTGCAGCGGGGCCGCGCCCGGATGCTTCCAGTGCGTCCGCGTCCGGCGGCGACCCACGCGGTCGAGGCGCGCGAGGATATCCGCGATGGTGCTGCGGGCGGGCCATTCGCCGTCCGGGTGCAGCGTCTGGAGCCGTTTCAGGATCTTGCGCGCGCCCCAACCGTACCCGCTGTGCTCCGCGAAAATCAGCTCGATCGTCGCCAGCGGTGTCGTGTGCGGCGACGACAACGGCGCTCGGCTGTGCACCTCCAACCCACGCACGCCGAGCGCCAGCCATCGCTCACGCCGTTTGTACCCCGTGTTCCAACTGATGGCGTACCGGGTGCAGAGCTCCGTCATCGTCCACTGCCCACTCGTCAAGTTCTGCGCGAAATGCCGCCGCTGAAACATAAGATCAGTCTCCTGCCAGGGCATCGCCGTCACTCCGAATGGGGATCGGGAAAGTGTCACCCATGTCCCCGGACAGCTGTCAGCTATGTCCCCGGATTGTACCCTAAGAAGAGCCGGACATCTGGCGACGAGCACCTTGTGCGGCCTCACTGTCATTTGTAAAGCCACTAAGAACCAGCACGCGACCGTCCGGCAATGGTGTCGCCGCGTGGGCCATTCGCACGACTCGCATGTCCGCCGCTTTCGTCACGCTGCCGAGGGCGCGCCACACGATGCGAGTTGCTGATTGAAGCGGCGGGAACAGCATCACAGCGACGAGCCCAGCGGAAGCCATTCTGTCGTACGGGTTACGCGATCATCATGAAACGACTCAATCAGGGAGGATGCCGCAGTGGTTAAAGGCTGAGACAGCTCAATGCGAAGGACGGAACGACAGCTACCGCGGAACGACCGGCAACGTCACATGCGACGGATGCGCCGCATCGTGATACACCCGCTGTCGCGCGACGACGAACGTGCTGTCTCGCTCGTTGTTACCGCCCGTATTCAGATTACGATCGTACTTGGGAAAAAGCGCCGACGAAATCGCAACACGCAGTTTGTGCCCCGGCGTAAACACGCGCGACGTGAACCATAGATCCAGATCGTAGCGTTCAATCGCACCCGGCGTCAGCAACACCTCCTTGTCGAACCCTTTCCGGAATCGTGCGCGCATGACGCCGTCCTGCACACGTTCGGCGTGGCCGTCCGGAAACACATCGAGCACCATCACGTTCCAATCGGTGTCCTTCGCGTCGGTCGACGCCCAGATCGTCGCCGTCATCTGCCCCGTCACTTCGATCGGTTTCGTCAACGGCTTGCTGGTGAACACCAGTGCATCACGCCGCGTCGCGTTGATCGCGGTGAAATCTTCGTTGAGCGACGTTTCGAGTTCACGCGAATCGATGAGAAACGGAGTTGGATTGGCCGGGTTGTAGGTGAACGTGTCGGCTACCGCTCCGCGCGGTGGCAATGTGTCGAGCGTTCCATCGCCCTTGCTGGTATTCGCGTGCCCGTTCGAAGCCACATACCACTTGGTTGGCTTCGCACGTGCCAATGGCCACGCGGCTTCCTTGCGCCAGACGTTGTCGCCAAAGACAAACAGATCCACCGGAGACTCGCGCTCCACGCCGTTGTCCTTGCCGCCAAGAAAGTGATCGAACCAGCGCAGCTGCAACCGTCGCGTTTCCACACGCGACTGCGGTCCGAAGTCGCCGGCAACGTAGTCGACTCCTTTGTGCGCGCCCGGACCCATGACCAATCGGATGAGCGGATGTCCCGGTACCGCATTCAGCGCGTTCGTGTAGTCGATCGGCCCACGCGAGTCGTCGTACCAACCCGAAATCTGCAGCACCGGTGCGCGCACTTTCGCGATGTTCGTGCTCACCGCATGTGCGCGCCAATATGCGTCGAGTGACGGATGTGCAAGCCATCGCTCCCACAGCGGGACTGTGCCGCAGCCCAGTCGTTGCGGCAGATTCGCGATCGGCAACTTGGCAATGGCAGTGCCGATATCGAGATCGTTGGTGTTTTGCAGTGTGCGTTCGCGCATGAGACACGCCCACGCCACATTGATCGGCGAAAAAACCATGTCCTCGTACGGCACGATACGCCATGGATCACCCGTGGCCGCAGACGGTGCAAGAGCCGCAAGATGTGGCGGCGCACTCACGGCCGCGTACCACGCGAGACGCCCTTCGTCGGAGTGGCCGATCATCCCCACCTTTCCATTTGCACCGGGAAGCGCAGCGGCCCACTCCACCGCATCGTAGCCATCGGTGACATCGGTATCGTAGTCGCCGAAATCGTTCCCCGACGATTGGTCGCGTCCGCGCACATGCTGCGCCACATAGATGTAGCCGCGCGCGGCCCAGAAGCGACCAGCGGGGCGCGTAATGCGCGTGTAAGGCGTGCGCATGAGCACCACGCCAAATGGCCCGGCGCCAACAGGTCGCGCGATGTAGCTCACCAGTCGCGCACCGTCGCGCGTGGTCATGAATACGGCCGTGTCTTCGGTGACGGCGTACGAAGAATCAGACACGGCACCGGGCCACAGTGGATAGTTCTGTTCCGCCACCGCGGCGGTCGTGCGGCGCACGAGACGCAGGCGCGTGCCACTCGGTTTGCCCTGCGCAAGCATGACACCCACAAGCGTATCGTGGTGCCACCGTGCGTCGAGCGATTGCCCTCGATCGCCATTCACCAGCACGGTATCACCCCTGACATTCACGCTGCGTACGGTGAGCATTGGTTCGCCCGTTCGACGACGCACCGTGCCAACGTTCGCCGAATCTGTACCCGCGAAATGCGCATATCCCATTCGTCGCCACCCTTCAAATCCGCCGCGCGATGTCGAGCCGAGTGCGACGTACGCATCCCATTCGCCGGCGAGGGAAGGCTTGGATGGCGACTGCGAAGCCCGAAGCACTTTGGTTTGCGGTTGCTTTGTTTGCGAACGCGGAGGTTGCGCGTGCGCCGTGCCGATCGGTGCGAGCGCGGCCAGCAGTGTGGTACCGACAGCAGCGACTCGAAGCATTCGCAGCATCGTGGGACCCGTGGTTGAGGGAAAACGTAGGCAATTACGTGGAATAGTGCGTGCTGGCATAACGCGTGAATGATTGTGATTGTTTGCGCAGAGTCTGCGCATATTATCGCGCTTGGACATCCAGCCAGTCCATCGTCACGCGCATCGCGTCCTTCCACTGCGTAGCGTTGGTGAGGTGTCCTGCTCCACGCAACACATGGTGATGGTGAAAGTTGGGACGACCGAAGCGCGTTGCGAGTACGCCATGGAAGTTACGCGCGGCCGCAGGCGGAACACTCGCGTCATGTTCAGCAACGACACTCAAAAGCGCCGTCCTGCCAAAGCTATCGATCTGATCGTGCGGACTGTTCCCGCCCGCTTGTTCCGGCGAGCCAAGCAGTGCTACGACGGCACGTAGCGGCAGACCGCGGGCAATCGCGCGATAGGCGAGAAACGCGCCCATTGAAATGCCAACGAGTGAAACGCGGGATGCGTCGGCGTTGTGGGACTTGACGAGCGCGGAAACCAGCGCGGGTAGTTCACGCAGTGATTCGTCAACGAGCGAAAGCATCACCGACATCGCCCCACCGTCAGTCGTCTGGATACGCTCGGCGAGTGTTGCGTCACGACGGGCACCATGGGCGACGGCATCAACACCCACCGCGAGAAAACCGGCGTCAGCGCACCGTTCAAGCTCGGCGGCGTGCGCGAGTGCATCGGCACGAAAACCATGATGCCAGAGCACCGTAGGCCAAGGGGCGTCGCCGAACGTCGGAACGCCCAGCAGCACGGGCACGCC
>JAYUWD010000214.1:0-5373 GCA_043753735.1 Gemmatimonadaceae bacterium | reverse complement strand
GCGTATGACTCTGGGAGTGGCTTCTGGAAGCATGATAACTGTGCAGATTCGGGTCCTGCCGTGCTTTCGATCCCGATCACGGCCGGTTCGCATACAATCGCGGTCTGGGCGCGCGACCGCGGCGCTGTTGGCTATCTCGACGTACAGATTGTACTCAACCCTTGAGCTGCGGGCGACTGATGGCTGCTGCGTACACAACGGGGCGTCTCCATGCGGAGGCGCCCCGTTGGTCATGCCGCTGGCGATCCGGCGAAATGTGATCGTTAGCAACGCTTGTGAATGCGTGCCGCTACCCGAACACCAGGTGGCTGCGCCCGTCAACGTGATGGACCGTTGGTCGAACGCCGAATGCCGTCTCGATGTGTTCGGGTGTCAGCACGGCTGCAGGCACGCCGGCGGCGAGTACGCGCCCTTCGTACATCACGACGACATGGTCGCCGAAGTGGGCCGCAAGGTTGAGATCGTGTACGACGCCGACGACGACCAGATCACCAGTGGTCATCAGTGCACGGAGCTGCGTCAGGAACTCAAGTTGGTGGCGGATGTCGAGAAAGGTGAGCGGTTCATCCAGCAGCAGATAGCGTAGGCCACCATCCGAGGGCGGCTCCCACACCTGGGCGAGCACGCGCGCAAACTGCACGCGTTGCCGCTCGCCGCCGCTCAGCGTCTGGTAGTCCCGCTGCGCCCAATCCCACACATCTACCCACTGCATCGCCGCCTCGCACGCGGCTACATCGCGCGCGGTCGGTTGACCGGTGAAGTGCGGATAGCGCCCCATCAGGACGACCTCCCACACCCGGAGCGGAAAGCCTAGCTCTACGGACTGCGACAGCACGGCACGCACCTGCGCGAGCTCAGGCTCAGTCCATTGCGCGAGTGTCCGGTCGCCGTAGCGCACCTCGCCGGTCTGCCGAACCACGTCTCGGCAAAGCGCGCGCAGCAGCGTGCTCTTTCCCGCACCGTTCGGCCCGAGAATCATGCTGAGCGCGCCTGGCGCAAAATTCACCGACACGTCATCCAGCAGTCGGCGTCCACTGGCGACGGAGTACGTCAGCCCGCGCGCTGTCAGCATTGTTGCACTGCGCGCCGCATCACCGGAGCTTCCGACGCCGACGCAAGAGCACGAGAAATACCGGCACCCCAACCGCCGACGTCACGATGCCCAGCGGGAGCTCGGCGGGCGATACGAGCAGGCGTGCGGCGAGGTCGGCCAGCCCAAGTACAATCCCACCCGTCAGCGTACTTCCGAGCATCAGATAGCGCGTATCCGAGCCCCGCAGCAGCCGCAGCAGGTGCGGCACGACCAGTCCGACAAACGCGATCACGCCGGTGAATGCCGTAGCCACGGCGACCATCACCACGTTCGCCGCGATCACCATCAGTCGGAGCCGCTTGACGTCGACGCCGAGGTAGCGCGCCTGCTCCTCGCCCAGCATCAGTGCGTTCAGCCCGCGTGCCTGCCGCAGCCCAACGCCGACGCCAAGCGCCGTCGACAGGCTGACGATTCCGACCGCCTGCCAGTTCGCGCCCGCCATCGTGCCGAGCTGCCACAAGGTAATGCTGCGTGCCTGCGGGTCACGGGCGATGTAGGAGAGGAAGCCAACGCCGCTCAGAAACAGCGCATTGATCGCCAGTCCGGTGAGCAGCAGCACCACCACGGAGTCACGACCACCGAACGCCGCCTGGCGTCCTCCGTTCGACAAGGTGAAGACGAGCCACGTCGCGAGGAGCCCACCCGCACATGCGGCGATCGGCAGTGTCCACGCCCCCACATGGAAGCGAAACGTCGCACCAACCACGAAGTACAGCGCCGCGCCAAAGGCCGCACCGCTCGACGTTCCCACCAACCCCGGCTCGACGATGGGATTTCGGAAGAGCGCCTGCATGAGGACACCACCAACTGCGAGCGACGCGCCGACGAGCGCGGTGAGCAGTGCATGAGGGAGGCGGATCTCGAGGAAGATGCGCTCGTTGAGCGAGAGTACGTCACTACCGGTAACCCACTTGCCGAGTGCCTCCATCATTTCGGAGGGTGCAATGTTCACGGCGCCCCAGCGTGCCGACGCCAGCACGACGAGCGCGAGCAGCACCGCCAGCACTGGCACCACGCCGCGGTAGTGCTGCCCCCACGACGGACCAGCGGCGCGCGAGCCCATGCCCGTCGCGCCACTGGTGGTACTGCCAACGGTCTTTGGTGCGTGGGCTTGCGTCACTTCGTCGGCGATGGGACCTGCTGCATGGCGCTCGCTGCTGCCGACGCGCCGTTTCCAGGCTGATGGATCAGCACGCGCAGCCGATCCACAATGTCTCCGGTCCGGGGGCCGAGGTACACCATGTCGTTTTCTTCGACGCGCCAGATGCGCCCGCTACGCGCGGCCTTGGTGGCACCGACGCCGGGAAGCTTGAGGACGTCTTCGCGACCTGCGAGTCGATCGTAACCGAAGTCGGTCAGCAACAGCACGTCAGGATCTGCCTTGGCGATGACCTCGGGGGAGGTCAGCTGGCGCATTCCTGTTGTATCATCGAGCGCCATCCGGCCACCCGCCCAGCGCACCATCTGGCCGGCCACGCTCTTGCCCAAAATCGTCATGTACACGTTGTTCGCGCGACCGTAGTGGATGATCACCACACTCGGCGTATCTGTCACTTGCTGCGTCGCGGCGAGCGAACAAGCGAGGTCCGCATCGAGCTTGGCCGCGAGCGAGTCGGCCTGCTTTTCGCGATGGAAATACGCGCCCATCTCGCGAAAAAGCGCCTTTACCCCGTTGATATCGTTCCCCTTCGCGTCGAAGTCTTTCATCGGGATCTTGAGCGACTCCAACTGCTGGACAACCGGCTCCGGGCCCATGTTCGTCCGACCGCCCGTGAGGATGAGCGTTGGCTTTGCCGCCAGCATTCCCTCGAGGCTCAGCGCCCGGTGGTAGCCCACCGTGGGCAACTGCTTGGCTTGCGGTGGATAGACGCTCGATACGTCCACACCGACGAGGTCGGTCTCCGCACCAAGCGCGTAGATAATTTCGGTGTGCTGCTTGGAGACGGAGACCATGCGTTCTTTGTGGTCCCCCTTCTTGTCCGCGTTGGCGAAGCGTCCGCATGCCGCCGCACCGAATGCAACAGCCGCGAACGTGACGGTCGCGCGGAGCACGGCGCGCGTAAGGGCGCGCGTACAGGACAGTGCAATCATCGGTTAAACCCGATGGAAAACCCCGTGAAGATGCGGGCGCTGTACGGCCCCAGCAAGTAGATCTCCGGTGGCGGACCCGTGTAGGTCGCGTTGAGGAACACCATCGTGTAGTACAGCGCGCCCGTCAGATTCTGCCCGCCGACATAACCGTCGAAGCGCAAGTCGCCGACGTTCCGCACGATACCCGCCTTGGCGTTTAGCACGGTGTAGCCGGGCGCGCTGCGCTTGTTGTCGAAGGTGAGCAGCAACCCTTTGCGACGCTCGAACGTGACGTTGCCATAGACGCCGCCCGCCAGGCCGACGTCCACACCGCCGGTCAGTACGTTGCGCGGTACTCCCACTACACGCTTGCCGGTATAGTCGACGGTCGCGGCATTGTTGTTGTTGTTTGACTTGAAGTTCGCGTAGGTAAAGTCGGACAACGTGTACGTCATGAACGGCCGCAGTCGCGTCACAGGACCGCTCCCATTGTTCACCACCGCGTACCCTGCCGCGAGCTCAAGTCCGCGATTCTTCTGATCGCCAGCATTCAGCGTGTACGAGTAGAGGGACGTTCCGTTAGGCGCGAAGACGGTCTGGCTGGTGGGCTTGTCGTTCACGCGCAGATCGAACAGCGCCAGCTGGTAATTCAAGCGCTTGTCAAACAGCGTCCCCTTGGTGCCGATCTCCACCTGCGTCGCGCGCTCGGGCTTGAGCCCCGTGTTGGCTTGGCTGGTGAACCCGATGACAGCGTCACCTGAGGTGGACGGCGTGAAGCCTTGGCTCACGGAGACATACGCCGAGAGTGCGTCGTTGAAGGTGCGGCGCATTGCGAGGCGTGGAATAACGACCGGCTTGTACACCTTGCGGCCCGTGACCCAGAGGTGGGTGGCGTTGCTCGTGTTGGCCAGTCGGTCGCGCAGCGAGTACTCGATAAAGTTGACGCTCGTTCCCGCCGTGAGAACGAGGTTCGACGGCAGCGCCGCATCCCACTGCGTGAACAGCGATGACTGCTGCGTCTTGGTTTCGAGGTGGTTGGTCAGCGCGCCAAGCACCGCGTTGGTGAAGCGGTAGCCCTTTACGAACGCATTCGTCTTTTCGTATTCGCCGCCAATGACGCCGATGATGGGGCGCCCGTTCCACGACGAGGGGAGGAAGCGGGCGTTGAGCACGGCGCGACCACCAAAGGTTTGCCCCGACCGCGGGTTCACGCCCGCCGCAAAGATGTCCTCACGCGTGTTGCCTGTGTAGAACGCCGTCACCACCGACTCTAGTGCGTCGGAATGGCGAAAGCTGTGCGTGACGCCGGCGCGCAGGCCTTCGGTCGTCACCTTGGCATCGTTGGCCAGATACGGCGCCTCTCCCACGTTCTGCTTCCCCAGGAACTGGATGCTGTCGAGCTGACCGGCGCGCTTGTCGACGGATAGCGAATACGACAAATACGTGGTGATCGTGCGCTGCTCCGACGGGCGGAAGTCGCCGATGAAGCTCGCGTAGTGCTTTCGGGACGCGCTCTGCACGCGATAGCCGTCATAGCGCTGCCGTCCATAGTTGAGCAGGTAGCTGGAGTTGCCTGAACGATTGGTCAGGCGTGTGTCCGAGCGGAACATCCCATTTTGCCCGGCCAGCAGCTCCTGCTCAACGCCGGTTCCCTGCCGCTCGGGGCGCAACGAGTAGAGGTTCACCGCGCCGCAGAGCCCACCCCCAAACAGCGAAGATGCGGGCCCGCGAACGACGTCGACTCGGCCTAGCGTTGCCCAGTCCACATCGTCAAGCTGCGTCACCCCCTTCGGCGTCCGTGAGCGGGATACCGTTGAGGTAGGCTTTGTAGCCGGACCCTTCGAAATTCGTCCGGTTGCCGTAGCCGCGGATGGTGATACGCTGACCACCCGACATCGTGCGTCAATCGAGGCGAACGCCCGGGAGCAGGTTGAAGGCATCATCGACAAAGAGCCCGGTCGAGCGGCGCAACTCGGTGCGGCCGATCGTCGAGACAGACATTGGCTGACTGAGCGACACCGTCCCAGGGGCGTCGCGCGTCTCGACGACCGTGACCTCATTGAGGGTTTGCGCGCCGGGGGTGAGCGCCGCCTGCACAAAGTCGCCACAACCGGCCGCACGCGTCACCAGCGGCTCGTAGCCGGAGCGGCGGATGGTTAGCGTCAGCGGGCCGGTGCAGGGGACGGCGAAGCGTCCATCCGCCCCCGTAA
>JAYUWD010000213.1:0-1689 GCA_043753735.1 Gemmatimonadaceae bacterium | reverse complement strand
GGACCGCATGCGTGAAAGTTCCTGACTGCGCAATGGATTCAACAGCGGCGCCGATCGCGGTGCGACGCGGCGCGGGACCGCGCAGATCGAATGCGCCGGGTTCGTAGTGTCCGTTGTTGGTTGTAGCGAGTTGATCCCAATCAAAGCTGCCGAACAAAGCCCAGCTGGTGACCGCTTTCACCGCAACGCCTTGCGATGCCGTTGCTCGCGCGCCGCGCCATGCCGCATCCATCCATCGCAACTGTTCTTCCCGTGTGCAGCCGAGGTGAATCTCGGTGAGCGCCACGGGCCGGTCGTAACGCACACCCGTACGCTGCAGCGCCTCTGAAAATCCAGCCGACCATCCGGACATGTTTCCCGCAGCAGCGACATCCGCGTAACGATGCACGCCATTGCCGCCGAGCGTTGCGGGTGGATAAAGCGCCACACGGTGGTCCAGATAGCGGTCGCTCGTGGCGTAGTAATCGATTCCGATTGTATCCGGAGTGACATCCTGCGCGGCGAACCATTCCAACTCCGCGAAAGTCACTCCATTATTCAGGAGATAATCGCAGAGGGGATGTGCAGAATCGACGCGACCGAATAGCAGATCGAGCGCCAAATCCCGGCGGTGATTTTCAAACGTCGCCTGGTAGGCAAGGGGGGGCGTGCTGTAGACCGTCCCACCGTCATCGGTATGCACGTACTTGGAAGCGGGGTTGATTCGTCGTACGGCCTGCATCGAGAGAACGATTGCTTTGCATTGGTTGATCACCATCCGCACGAATGAGCGGTCCTGCTGGTGATGCGGATACCAATGCCCATACAAACCAGAAAAACGCGCGGTCACCATCGGTTCGTTCACCGGCGTCCAGGCCTCAATCCACGGAAAACGTCGCGCCACAAGCTCTGCGTAACGGGCCAGCTTGTCGCCGAACATTGGATCGAGCAGGCTCGTGTATCGCGGTCCACTCCCGTGGTGCACCAACCCTGCAATTGGCGAAAGCCCGAGCTCGCGAATACGCGCCATGTGAGGGTCTACCGTTTCCCATCGCGCGCCATGCAAATCGTTGGGTGCCAACCGCTCCCACAGGATTGGGTAGCGTACGCACCTTACGCCCAACTCGGCAATCCGATCGATATCGTTCACGCGACTGGCGTGGCCGGTGCGCTCGACTTGATCGTGATACCGGTCCCCCACGCGATTGACTGTGCACTCAAGTCCGGCCCAAGCCTCGATCATGATGCCGCCGCAAGAACGGAACGACGCACACCAGTCAGTTTGGTGCAGAGCGCGAGCGACTGGGCCACGACCTGGTCCATGTTGTAATACTTGTACGTGCCTAGTCGACCACCGAAATGCACAGCCGGTGTGGCCTCGGCAAGTTCTCTGTACCGTTTGTATAGCTCCGCATTCTCCTGACGCGGGACCGGATAGTACGGATCGCCCTCGGCGCGCGGATATTCGTACACCAGGGTCGTGCTGCCATGGCGCTGCCCTGTAAGCTGCGTAAACTCGGTGACGCGCGTGTACGCCTGCTCATTCGGCCAGTTGATCACCGCAGCGGGCTGCGCTTGCTGCACATGTCGGGTTTCGAAGCGGAACTCGAGTGAACGATAGGGTAAGGCGCCGTACCGATGATCGAAGAAGGCATCGATCGGACCAGTGAAGATGATCTCGCGGAACGATGTCCGGGAAAGGATGTCCCG
>JAYUWD010000212.1:0-5396 GCA_043753735.1 Gemmatimonadaceae bacterium | reverse complement strand
AACGACGTAGTGCACCAGCCGCACGAATAAACGATGCGCTTTCGGGCCAAGCCGGGCTGGGCGCGGAGTTGTCGTTTCCCTATTTGAATGTCGCCTGGACTGCGACCGCCGCCTTACGCACGCGTTCACGAGCGGATTTCAATTCGGCGGCGACCGACATCGGCCCTGCGGCTATGTCGACAACGTGGTCGATCGCGCCGAGGTAGTAGTTTCGCCATGTATCAATGATTAGCCGTTCGCCATCGGCTTTAGCGCCGCGCGCGAGCGTATCTCGACTGAGCGCGCCCTGTGTCTGCAGAGTCGTTTCGGCAACCCGTGTGAGTTCCTCCAGTGCGGCCAACGTCACGTCGCGTGAGCCAGTCGCCAGCAACAGCCCTGTCGTCAGCGCGCAATTACCGACGTTGCCGAGTGTGGTCGCGCTGACCATCTCGATACGATCGAGATCGGTGTGGTAGAACTGATCGGTAAAGTGCCAGAGCAGCACTGCCGGAATCTTCGCCGTAAGGAACGGTGTGTGATCACTGCCGCCTTCGAACGGATTGGCTTTCACCACCCAACCCGTGGTCGCAGCGCGATCGAGACAGCGCTGACGTACGAAATCGTTGAGCCAGTACGGACGGATTTCATCGACCGTGAGTGGACGTCCACCCCATTCAGTATGCTGGTCTTCACCGCGCACCCACACCGCGGATGGATCCGGCATTTTTTCTATCAGAAATGTGCCCCCGGTCTTCGCGGTGTTCTCACCCACCATGTCGAGGGACATTCCCCACCTCACACCAGCGCGTCGCGTGCTGTCGTCGGAGAGAAAGCGTGCGGTGGATCGAATCTCGTCGCCCCAGAGAAACGTGATGGTGCGCGATGGATTGGCACGACCGCTCTCGACCAACAACGCAGCGACACGCGCAACCTCGGCGAGCAGACCAACGCCCGTTGCGTTGTCGTTCGCGCCAGGTTCCTGCACATGCGCTGAATAGACGAAACGTTCGCTTGGAAGGGTGGAGCCACGAATTTCGGCAACGATGGTTTGTTCAGGACGATTTTCGAAGCGCGCCTTCACTACTGCTTTGACTTGCACCGATCCATTGGCGAGCGCCGCGCGCAACGAATCGCGTGCAGCAGACGACACAAAAATCAGCCATCCCCGATGGACACTGTCGCGCGGCACACTCGTGAACTGAATCGCGTTGACATTTTTGGATTGCTGATTGTATGCAGGTAGTTTTTGCGTGGCGAGCACGCCGATCGCTCCGCGTTGCATCGCTTTCGCAAACGCCTGACGAAAGTTTCCGTCGACAAACGCGATCTTGCCTTTGACATCGTTCTTGTCGAAGTCCGCATCGGTGCCTGCACCAACGTCGATTACCGGCGCCGCTACACCGCCATCAGGCGTCGCGTTCGAATTGATCGCCAGCATGTTGTGATTGGTTGCCCACCTGAGCAGCGGCTTGGCGCGACCCACGATCGTCAACGACGCGTCGTCTGGCGTCCACGCGGCATCCTTCATTGGACGAGATTCGACGCGATACACAAGCCGGTCGGTGGGCCTGGCGTTGGCTTCGATGACATATCCGGCCTTGGCCAGCAATGCCGCGACGGTATCGATCGAGGCATCGAAGCCGCGATTGCCTGGCAGTCGAAAAAACCTGTCGACAAACGACACCGTCTGCAGCGCACGATCACCCGACAATTCTTTCGCCACCTCGCGCGTGATGGCTGTGAATGGTGCAGGCACCGGGTCGCGCTTGGGTACGGTCTGTGCGCCCAGCATCGCAGCCGTCGCCATTGTCGTAACAAAGCCTGCTACCACGAAATTCTGCGTCATCACGAACCCCTCAAAAAGACAAGCGACTGTCAGTCAGTTGCTGGCTGTCGTTACTGCTTTTATTGTTGCTCTTCTTCACGGAAGTTGGCACTGATGACCACAAAGCGTGTCCAGTTCGCGGGCACATCTTCCACATGACGCGCGACGATCTCGAGTCCGTAGCGCACTGCTGCCGCGGCCCCGGCAATCGCGCCTTCTGTACGGTCAGCTCGCGCACCAGCGTCGCGAGCCGCGCCCGCCGTATCTTCGTGCGGCACCGGCTCGAGCCATCCATGACGCGCAAAAAAAATGCGGCACTGCGCCAACGCGACCGGATGGCTCCGAACAGCACGCAACTCCGCCAACGATGCACCCGGCGGCGCCATCAAACACAGGTGAATCGGGACGCGCAGTTCGCTGCGTTGCGCAACGCGATCACCCACAGCCTCAAGTGCGGAATGTGCACTGTGCACGATGCCGGCAATCGCGTTTTCGAGTGGGAGTACCGCAAAGTCCGCATCGTGACCGATGACGTGTTCGATGGCGTCAGCGAACGTGCGGCACGGGATCGCTGTCGCACCATCGGGCCAGTGCTGCCGGATCGCGAGCTCGCTGAATGCGCCGAGTTCACCCTGAAATGCGACGCGGGGGGCATTTGGGTTGGGCGGTGTACCGGGGGCGGCGCGATCCAATTCGGGCATGTGGGCAAGATATTGACAGGCGTGCGTCAACGCCCTACCCTCCTTTTGTGATGCACAGCCTCTTCGCCCCCAGCCGCTACTATTTTATGCCGTCCCGCGTGGGCTTCGGCGTAAGGGCTGTGCGCGACTGACGCGCTGACAATCCCGACACCGCGAGGCCCGTGCAAAGCACGGGCCTCGCGGTGTTTGCGGGCCCGGCGGCACGAGCTCCGTGGGTATTCAACCCCAGAGGAGTCTCATGATCATCGTCACCAAAGCTCACATTTCCGCCGACGCACTCGACCGCATCATTGAGCACGTCGAAAGTGCAGGCATGCGCGCCCACGTCAGTCGCGGCGAGCACCGCACGATCGTTGGCTGCATCGGTGAAGATGCAAAGCTGAGCGAATTCGCTCTCACGCAACTCGAAGGTGTCGAGCGTGTCATCCCCGTGCTCAAGCCTTACAAGCTTGCGTCACGCGACTTCTCGGTCAGCTCGACAGCCATTCGCTTCGGTGATCCCGCTGAAACGGTCGTTGGGGGACGCGACATCGTGGTGATTGCGGGCCCGTGTTCGGTGGAAGGGCGCGACATGCTGTTCCAGACCGCGCGTGCCGTGCAAGGCGCCGGTGCCCGCATGTTGCGCGGCGGAGCCTACAAGCCGCGCAGCTCGCCATATGCGTTTCAGGGAATGGGCGAAGCGGGGCTGGAACTCCTCGCCGAGGTACGCGCCGAAACCGGCATGCCGATTGTCACCGAAGTGATGGACCCGCGTCAGGTCGAACTCGTCGCTTCATACGCGGACGTACTGCAGATCGGTGCGCGCAACATGCAGAATTTCGCACTGCTTACCGAAGTCGGGAAAGTGCAGCGCCCCGTGCTGCTCAAGCGCGGCCTCTCGGCCACGATCACCGAACTGCTCATGGCCGCCGAATACATCATGGCGCAGGGCAATGGCGACGTCATGCTCTGCGAGCGCGGCATTCGCACCTACGAAACGGCGACGCGCAACACATTGGACATCGCGGCGATCCCGGTGCTCAAACGCGAAACACATTTGCCGGTGATTGTGGATCCTTCGCACGCTGGTGGACGCGCAGATCTGGTGGCGCCACTCGCCATGGCTGCAGTCGCCGCAGGGTGCGATGGTCTCATCATCGAGGTACATCCGGACCCGACCAAGGCGCTTTCCGACGGCGAACAGTCACTTCTCCCATCAGCGTTCGCCGCGATGATGCAGCAGATCCATGCGGTCGCACTCGCCGTCGGCCGCGGTGTCGCCACTGACGCTGATCTTGCAACACGGAGCGCACAATGAACGCGCCATTGCTGCACTTGCACACCACAGACTCGCGCACGTCCGAGCCGACATCACACCCCGCCGCGCAGCCAGATGCTCCAGTCGATCCGTCTCTCGCCGATTTACGCTCGGCGATCGAAAGCATCGATGAAACGATTGTGCGCGTGATTGCCGAACGCATGGCGCTTTCGCGTGCCGTCGGCCGGGTGAAAGTGGCGACTGGTCAGCCGATCATGGACCCCGCACGCGAGGCAGCGGTGGTCGCGCGCGCCGCTACCCTCGCGCGTGCTGTCGGTCTGCCTGAAGACGAGATCCGCGCACTGTATTGGCGGCTGATCGCCTGCTCCCGTCGCGCGCAGCTGAACGCATAACTACGCGTCCCAATCCTCTGTCCCTCATCCTACTCCCCTCGGCAACGTCACTCGAAAGCTCGCTCCCACAGGCACGTAGTCGAGCATGATCACTCCCTCGTGCGCGTGCGCGATTGCCTGCGCGATGGCGAGGCCGAGCCCTGCGCCACTTGCGGAAGGGACGGCGTCGACGGCGACAGTTCCGAGTTCGTGTTGAAGACCTTCAGGGCGCGGATCGGGGGTGGCGATTTCTGCACGTACGAAGCGATCGAAGATGCGTGGTCGCAATTCCTCCGCGATCCCCAAACCGTTGTCCGCGACGACGAAGGAGACGTCGTTTTCGGTTGAGGCGAGTGAAACGGTGATGCACCCATTGCGCGGAGTGTTCTTGAGGGCATTGTCGAGCAGATTGAGCAACAACCGGCGCAGCAATGCGCGGTCGCCCATCACGAACGCGGGCTGAGTCGGATCCGCGAAGATGCTGCTTTCGAGATGAATCCCGCGCGTATCAGCTATCGTGCGCACACTGCGCACTCCTGAAGCGAGCAGATCGGCGATCTCGACCCGTTCGCGACGATCGAGCGGACTTCCGGCATCGGTGCGCGCGAGGAGAAAGAGATCGTCGACAATGCGAGTGAGTCGAACCGATTCATCGCGGATGACTGCAAGCGCTTCGCGATACTCCGACTCGTGGCGAACGGGGCGTTGCAAGACGACATCGGCCTCACTACGCACGATGGCGATTGGTGTGCGCAACTCGTGCGACGCGTCGGCGACAAATTGTTTCTGTTTGCGAAATGCAACATCGACGCGGCCGAGCAGATCGTTGATCACCGTGGCGAGTCTACCAAGTTCATCGTGCGAGTTGCCGACCGGCAATCGCTCGTCAAGCGTGGCGGCAGAGATGCGCGCTGCACGTGCCGCCATTTCATCCATCGGCGCAAGACTTCGGCGCGCGATCGCATAGCCCGTCAGTACCGACACAAGCAGCGCCAGTGGAATCGCAAAGAGCAGTGTGGTTCGAACCCGTCCGAGTACAGCCAGATCTTCTTCGCCGGAGCGCAGCACACCAACGATGAATCCCGGGGCTTCAGCGTAGTCCTGACCCGCTGGCACGCGAATGAGAGCCGCGCGCCAATCGACGTCATCGATTCGGACCGTGCGACGCGCGACCTCGCCTGGCTTGACACTCTGTCGCAGCAGATCTCGCACTGCCACGGGCAGTGAAAGCGTATCCTGGTCTGTTGGCGCGGCTGGGGGTG
>JAYUWD010000211.1:0-5401 GCA_043753735.1 Gemmatimonadaceae bacterium | reverse complement strand
GAAAGTTGCTGCGTTCATCATTCGGCGATACGCACCGTTCATCGCCCCAGCACACGTGAACGTTTGGCCAATCGACGCGTGACGCAAATTCACTTGTGGCCAGCAATTGAAAGAGTGATTTCGGCGTCGATCCGCCGGAGAGCGCGACCACAAATCGACCGCGCTCCCGAATCGCCTCAGCCGCACATCGCACGAAGTCTTCGGCGGCTGTGCGCGACAAAGCTTCCGCAGACTCGACCACACGAAACTCCTGTCGCATCGCGTAGCTGGGATCGGTCATCAAATTCTTACGCGGACGGTGCGGGTTTGGACCAGCCGCCAATACTTTCCGCGAGCTTGTCCGCTTCGCGTGGGCCCCACTGCCCCTGCTCGTACGAGTACGCCGGGGTAACGTCGCCCAGAATGGGTCCAACGGTCGCCCACGCCGCCTCGACAAAGTCTTCGCGTGCAAAGAGCATTGCGTCACCTTCCATCGCGTCGCCAAGCAGTCGCTCATACGCATCCAACTCGTTCGTGTCAGGATGGTGCACCACAGTGAACTCGGCGGGATCTGTATCGAGTGTTTCACCTGGCCGCTTCACCCGCGCACCGATCGTGATCTTTACATCAGGCCCAAGGCGAAAGCGAATAGAATTGGCTGTGCCAGCGGGAAGCGCCTGATGCGCGGGCTGCTTGAGTGTGACGAGAACTTCGGTCGCTGTAACTGCGAGGTACTTTCCCGCCCGAATGAGAAAAGGCACGCCGCTCCATCGCGGCGAATCGATGTGAAGCTTCACTGCAGCAAAGGTCTCAGTGGTCGATCCTGCCGCAACGTCCTTTTCATCATGGTACTGGCGGCACTGACCGCGAACCACATCGGCTGGCGCGAGTGGACGCACCGATGCAAAAAGACGTGCCTGTTCGTCGCTCACATCCCCGCTGCCGCCAGAGTTCGGCGCTTCCATCGTCAGAAACCCGAGTACCTCAAACAGATGGTTCTGAATGACGTCACGTATCGCACCTGATTCCTCGTAAAAGCGCCCGCGTCCGTTCACGCCAAAACTTTCCGCCATCGTGATTTGCACGCTTTCGATGAACTGATTATTCCAGATCGGTTCAAGAAACGTGTTGGCAAATCGGAATACGAGCAGATTCTGCACAGCTTCCTTGCCCAGAAAATGATCGATGCGAAAGATGTTCTGCTCGTCGAACACCGAGTGTAGGGTTGCATTGAGTTTTATTGCTGATGCGAGGTCACGACCGAACGGCTTCTCGACAACGATGCGTGCATTGGCAGCAGATCCGGACACGCCGAGTCCAGTGGCGACCGTCGTGAACACGTCCGGCGGAATCGCGAGGTAGTGCAGGGGATGTTGTGCACCACCGAGTGCCGCGCGCAACGCGACGTACGTGTTGGGGTCGTTGTAATCACCTTCGACATAGACAAGACGCGCGAGGAGGTTGGCCAGTGCAACCGTGTCGACGTTGCCGCGCTGTTCCAGTTCGGTCTTCACGCGTTCCCGCAACAGCTCGATGGACCAACCCGAGCGCGCAATGACGATGACCGGAACATTCAGTCTTCCCTTGCGCGAAAGTGCGAGCAGCGCCGGATAGATCTTCTTGCGCGCAAGGTCGCCCGTTCCTCCAAAAAATACCATCGCGTCGGATTGCGGATTTCCAGTGGGCGCAGACTCTGTAGGGGTCATTCGGGCTTCCTCGGTTCGAGGTGTCCACCAAAGCCGAAGCGCATCGCCGAAAGCACGCGATTCTGAAATTCGTCTTCACCCCGTGAACTGAATCGTTCAAAGAGCGCAGCGGTCAACACATGGGCCGGCACCGCTTCATCGATTGCGGCTTGAACGGTCCACCGCCCTTCGCCGGAGTCGGACACATGCCCGCTGAACTGATCGAGTGCGGGATCGCGTACCAGTGCAGCGGCCGTGAGATCGAGGAGCCATGATGTGACGACACTGCCACGACGCCACACTTCTGTGATGTCGGCCAGATCAAAATCGTACTGGTAATACTCCGGGTTTCTGAGCGGTGTCGTTTCTGCATCCTGCGCATGATCGCGTTTGCCGATGTTTGCGTTCTTGAGAATGTTGAGCCCCTCGGAGAACGCCGCCATCATGCCGTACTCGATCCCGTTGTGCACCATTTTCACGAAGTGTCCGGCGCCATGTGGGCCGCAGTGCAGATAGCCGCGAGTGCTGGTTCCAACCGTCGCATCGCGACCCGCCGTTGACGCAATCGTGCCCGCGTTCGGCGCTAGCGTGGCAAACAGCGGATCCAGCCGCTTCACGGTCTCTGCTTCACCGCCGATCATCAAGCAGTAGCCGCGCTCGAGTCCGAATACTCCACCGCTGGTCCCGCAATCGACATAATGAAGGCCACGTTCGCTCATCCCGCGGGCGCGGTCGATATCGTCACGATAGTAGCTGTTGCCGCCGTCGACCACGATGTCACCCGGTTCGAGATGCGGCACCAGCGCATCGAGCGTGGACTGCACGACGGCGGCCGGAACCATGAGCCACACCACCCGCGGCGTGGTCAACGCGACAGCAAATGCTTCGAGCGTTGAGGTCGGCGTTGCACCCTCGTCAGCGAGCGCCGTGACGGCGGCCAACGACACATCGTACGCAACGCACGCATGACCGCCTCGCATGAATCGGCGGACCATGTTGGCTCCCATCCGCCCAAGTCCAATCATTCCCACCTGCATGCGACTCTCCGGAACTGGTTCGATTCAAGTAGCTTCCGTCAACGCAACGTCTTCTCAAATCTACCGACTAACTCATGCCGCGAGTTCTTGTCATCGGTGCCGGTGCCGCCGGGACCATGGCCGCGATCTTTGCCGCCGACGCGGGCGCCGAAACGATTTTGCTCGAACGGACACGCGATGGTGGACGCAAGATTCTCATCAGCGGCGGTGGGCGATGCAACGTGTTGCCCATGCTGGTGGACGAAGCGCGCTTTATCACGGACTCATCCCCCAACACGTTGCGCAAGATTGTGCGTTCGTGGCCCCTCGCTCAGCAACGCGCTTTTTTTGAGCACGAGCTCGGCATTCCGTTGGTTGAGGAGGCCGACGCGCTCAAACTCTTTCCCGCATCGCACCGCGCGCGCGATGTCCGCGACGGACTGCTGGCCCACGCACGAGCCAAGGGTGTACAGCTGCGCATGGATACGCACGTCACCGGTGTACATCAGACGGCGTCGGGGTGGCGTGTCGAACGGGAAGGCGGCACACCACTCGATGCCGATCGCGTCATCATTGCAACCGGCGGGCTGTCGGTGCCAAACACCGGCAGCGACGGGTTCGGTCTGCGCACGCTCGAGGCACTGGGGCACACCCTCAACAAGACGTACGCTGCGTTGACGCCCATCACGGCGCCGAATGGCGCCTTTGCGTCGCTCTCGGGGGTTTCCCTCACCGTGACGCTCACCGCGAAAGCCAACGAGCGTGAGGCAACCCACTCCGGTGGGTTTCTCTTCACGCACCTGGGTTATAGCGGACCATCGGTGTTGAATGTGTCGCACGTCGTAGTACGCGCGCGTAACGAGCGCACGTCGGCGGCCAAGGTGCACGTTCGTTGGACGCCACTCGGTGACGAGGAGTGGGACGCTGCGCTCAAGCCGCACGGCGCTCGCACCGTCACCGGGGCACTACGCAACGAAATGCCCGATCGACTCGCAGCGCTGCTGCTCGAAATGGCCAACGTCGAAGTGCACCGCCCCTTGTCGGAGCTGCGGCGCGATGAACGTTTGCGGCTCATCGACACACTCGTGCGCGGCGAGCTGCCGTGGAGTGGCGACGAAGGCTACAAGAAGGCAGAGGTCACGGGTGGTGGCATTGCCCTGTCGGAAGTCGACCCACGAACCATGGAAAGCAAACGCCACACAGGACTGTACCTGTGTGGCGAAGTGCTCGACGCCTTTGGTCCGATCGGCGGATACAATTTTTTGTGGGCCTGGGCTACGGGTCGCGCGGCAGGAATCGGCGCGGCCCGCTGAACGTCGGCGTTCGTACGCGCACGTGCTACTTGCCGATCTCTCCGCCAGCTCGGTAGTAGTCCCCAAGCAGATGTTCGGCAAAGTACTCCATCAACATGCGCTGGTTGTACGGGCCGGTCGTGCGATAACCGTGCGGTTGACCGGGATAGATGAAAAAGTCGAAGCGCTTGTTCGCCTTGATCAGCGCATTCGCCAGCCGGATCGTACCGCCGGGATGCACGTTGTTGTCGAGATCGCCCGTGGCAAGGGCGAGGTTGCCCTTCAGATTCGCTGCCAGTTCGTCGTTGGTCGGCACTTTGATCGCGAAGCGAATGCTGTCCTGGTTGGTCGAATCGGAAACGACCTCCCGCGCCGGACCGACGCCCGCATCACCGGCGGGGCCGCCGCGACGTCCGGCAGCACCGCCCGCCGCACGACCGCGCCCGGTGGTGGCTGAATCGGCCTTCGCGATGATGCGCACACCGTGGTTCCACTCCGACCAGTTCTGATTGTAGATGTTGTTGTCGTGGTTGCCCGACTCGCTCCACCCTACCTTGAAGAAATCGTTGTACGGCGGGAGCAGCATCGCGGCAGCGGTCATGAAGCCGCCACCCGAGTGGCCAAAAATGCCGACTTTGTCCAGGTCGACGTACGGCTTGCGCGCCGCCACCTGCTCGATCACTGCTTTTTTGTCGGCGAGCGCGTAATCGCGCATGTTGCCGTACCCGAAACGGTGATACGCGAGCGACCGCAGCGGCGAGCCGCCACGATGGCCAGACTCGAGTACGATGAAGCCAAGCTGCGCGAGCTGGATGAGCGGCTGACGCACGCTGAACCCCGTGGTCATCCCTTCCGTCTGCGGGCCCGGATACACGTACACGATCACGGGATACTTTTTGGTGCTGTCGAAGTCGAACGGCTTGTAGATGTTCCCGTACAGTTCGGTCACCCCGTCGGCCGCCTTCGCCGAAAAGGTTTCCGCGAACTTGAATCCGATCTCTTTCAGCTTCGAGAGGTCCATCTCCTCGAGCTTCGTGATTTGCTTGCCCGTGACACCGTCGCGTACGATGCTCTGCGGCGCGAGGTCCATGCGCGAGAAGTTGTCGTAGATGTATTTGCCCGTCGGTGAAACGATGCTCGGTGCGCCGCCCTCCCCCAGCGACTGCGCGTGATGCGCGTTTCCTGGATCGAGAAGCGTGAGGCCGGTGCCGGTTCCACTGACGCGGTACAGGTGCGTCTGGTACAGCTGCTCGCCCGCTTCGCGACCCTGGCCGCCAAGCCACACCGTGCCCGTCGTCGAATCGATCTTGGCGATTGAATTGACGTTCCATTGGCCCGTCGTGAGCGCATGCTTCTCGCCGCCGTCGAAGCCGTACACGTAATACATGCCCCAACCGGTCTTCTGGCTCCACCAGAGGAAGTCGCCACC
>JAYUWD010000210.1:0-5403 GCA_043753735.1 Gemmatimonadaceae bacterium | reverse complement strand
AGATTTACGTGATCCCGAGTCTCGAACTCGTGGTGGTGCGCCACGGTGAAGAAGCCGATGCAGCCGGCGGCAATCCGCTGGCGATCTCAGCGTTCGATGAACAGTGGTGGCAGAAACTCAAACTCGCCTTTCGATACTGATACTCACGGAAAGAGCTGCCGGCACGCCGGGCGGCAACCGTCGTTTTCTATGTTGACTCGTGCGCGAGAGTCTGTCGAAGTCGCTTGGCCACCGAGTCGGCCGTCGTATCTCGCATGCACTTCCAATGGCCAAGCGGACACGTTTGCGGACCGTGCGCATGACACGGACGACAGTCGAGTGTCGCTTGCTCGACGATGTCGTGCTGCTCCGCGAGCGGACCAAATCCGAATGCCGGCACCGTCGGACCAAACAGTGCGACCGTCGGCGTGTTCATCGCCGACGCGAGATGCAGTGGTGCCGAATCATTGGTCACGAGGGCACGCACACGGGCCAGAAGCGCGGCTGATCCGAGCAAGGAAAGTTTGCCCGTTGCATCGATGGCCGGCGGACCACCGCTCGCGCGCAACGCATCGCTGATGCCCTGTGCGAGCGGCGCGTCGCCCGCGGCACCAATCACGATCACACGATGTGAACGGAGCAGGGAATCGTGTGCGAGTGCCGCGGCCAGGGTATCGAACGACGGCCATCGTTTGGTTGCCCAAACACTTCCCGGCGCGAGTGCGATCAACGGTTCGGCCGCCACCACGCCATTCGCGGCGAGTAGCGCATCGACTTTCGCGTAGTCCTGGTCGCCCGGATACAGCGTTGGTCGCAGCACTGGTGCGGATGCGTCGCTCACCTCAGACGCCAACTGCCACACCCGCTGGGCATGGTGCAACTCGCGCCGAAAAGGGACGCGCGCCGTGTATAAAAAGCGCCCCGGCGATGTCGCGAATCCGATACACGTCTGAATTCCGGCAAGGCGTGCCAACGCTGCCGTTCGCACCGACCCTTGCGCGATGTACGCCGTCGTTGCACCGCTCGCGCGTAACCGCTCCGCGACGCGACGCAGGCCACCCAGTCCGCGATCGGTGCCGCGCTTGTCGAACACGATCACGTCGCTCACCGCGCGGTGATTCACCAGCAGCGCGGCATTCGCTGGCGTTGCCACTACGACAACACGCCCTCGCTCGGCAAGTCGCTCGAGCAGGGGCGTGGTCAAAATCATGTCGCCAAGAAAGCTGGTCTGCAGAACGGAGACTGCCACTGACGTGGTGAGTTTTGAGTTTGAGTTCGGAGTTTCCGGTTTTACTGCACACTTGCTACTCGAACTGCAAACTCAAAACTGAGTGGTTGGCAGCGTCAGTCCACCTGTAGAACGGCGAGGAACGCTTCCTGCGGAATTTCCACGCTCCCCACCTGCTTCATTCGCTTCTTTCCTTCCTTCTGCTTCTCGAGGAGCTTGCGTTTGCGTGAGATGTCGCCGCCGTAGCACTTGGCGAGAACGTCCTTGCGCAACGGCTTGACCGTTTCACGCGCGATGACTTTTTGTCCGATGGTCGCCTGAATCGCAACCTCGAACAGTTGACGCGGAATGAGCTCCTTCAACTTCTCCGCCACTTTCCGGCCCCACTCGTACGCTTTGTCCTTGTGCACGATCACCGAGAACGCATCGATCACGTCGCCATTGATCAGCATATCCAAACGCACCAGCTCACTCGGCCGATACTCCAGCATTTCGTAATCGAGCGACGCGTACCCGCGACTCACCGTCTTCATCTTATCGAAGAAGTCGAGAATGATTTCGCCGAGTGGAAATTCCCAGTCGAATTCGACACGCGCGGTGTCGAGGTAGCGCATGTTCTTGTAGACGCCACGCCGTTCGGTGCCCAACGTCATGATCGGCCCGATGTAGTCGGTGGGGCACATGATGCGCGCTCTCACGTACGGCTCTTCAACACTCTCGATCACGGCCGGATTCGGCATGTTCGCCGGATTCTCCACCAGCATCATCGTGCCGTCGGTGCGATTCACATGGTACTCGACGCTTGGCACCGTCGTCACGAGATCGAGATTGTATTCGCGCTCGAGACGTTCCTGCACGATTTCCATGTGCAGCAAACCAAGAAAGCCGCAGCGGAATCCAAAACCTAGTGCGGTCGACGTTTCTGGCTCGTATTGCAGCGACGCATCGTTGAGCTTCATCTTTTCGAGCGCATCACGCAGCGTTTCGTACTGCTGCGTATCCGTCGGATAGATGCCGGCAAAGACAAAGCTGCGTACTTCCTGATAACCAGGCAGCGCTTCTGTTGAACGATTCTCCTGGTCAAAAATCGTGTCGCCGGCGCGTGTCTCGCGTACCGAACGCACACTGGCCACGACGTAGCCCACTTCTCCCGCCTGCAGCACATCGGTCTTCACCTGACGGAGCTGCAACAGTCCGACTTCGTCGACTTCGTAAACGTTGTCCGACGTGCCAAAGGTGATCTTCATTCCCTTGCGCAGTTCGCCGTCGACCACGCGAATGCTCGGAATGGCGCCCCGATATTTGTCGTAATACGAATCGAAAATCAGCGCCCGCAGCGGCCCGTTCGGATTGCCTTTGGGGGGCGGAACCAACGCCACGATGTGTTCGAGCAACTCCGGCACGCCCACACCTTCCTTGGCGCTCACCGAAAGCACGTCTTCGGGCAGGCATCCGATCAGGTCGCACACTTCCTGACGGCGGCGTTCCGGCTCGGCACCTGGCAGGTCGATCTTGTTGAGAACCGGAATGATTTCGAGCCCCGCGTCCATCGCCAAAAACAGATTTGAAAGCGTCTGCGCCTGAATTCCCTGCGATGCATCCACGACCAAAATCGCGCCCTCGCACGCAGCGAGTGAACGCGAAACTTCGTAGGTGAAGTCGACGTGCCCCGGTGTGTCGATCAGGTTCAGCTCGTAGCTCTGCCCATCTTTGGCCGCATAACTCATGCGGACGGCGTTGAGCTTGATGGTGATCCCGCGCTCGCGCTCGAGATCGAGCGTGTCGAGCACCTGGGACTTCATTTCGCGCTTCTGGAGGGTCCCCGTCATCTCGATGAGCCGGTCGGCAAGTGTCGACTTGCCGTGATCGATGTGGGCGACGATGCAAAAGTTGCGGATGTGGCTGAGCTGCAACGGGGTGCGGGCTGAAGGATCGGTACGGCGACAGCAACGAAAGATAGCGGAGTACGCTCCGAAAACAGTCATCACCTGGCGATCGCTCAGTTCTGACCACTTCGATACCTTACATCCATGACAACGCCCCGCGCCGACCAGCTTGATCCCGCCGTACTCGGCGCTCTGGGCCACCTGGAGCTTGTAGCCCGCTGGGTGGTGGACGGTTTCATTACGGGGTTGCACCGATCACCGCGCAAAGGCTTCAGCGTTGAATTCGCCGAACATCGCCCCTACATGCCGGGAGACGATCTCCGCTATCTCGACTGGCGCATCGCTGCCCGCGCCGATCGCTGGGTGGTCAAACAGTTCGAGGAAGAGACCAACGCGCGCGCCATGATCGTCCTCGATGTGAGTCGTTCCATGCAGTGGACCGGCGATCCGGCGCGCCTCACCAAATTGGCCTACGCCGAACGACTCGCGGCCGCCGTTGCGCTACTCCTCATTCGTCAGCGCGACGCGGTCGGCCTGCTGCGATTCGATGCTGGCACCCGTTCCGTTGTCCCGCCACGCGCACAACGCGCTCAGTGGCGCCGATTGGTGGCGGCCTTCAGCGAGCCCGGTGGCGGCGAAGCCTCGGATGTGGCCACCGCGCTGCTCCAGGCAGGGCGGCTCGTTCGGCGCCCCGGTTTTGTCGTGCTGCTTTCCGATCTGCTGGTCGATCCGGCGCCCGTCGCCGATGCCGCCCGTACCCTGCGCGCCCGCGGCCACGAAGTGCTCGTGCTTCATGTCATGGACCCCGCCGAACGCGATTTTCCCGAAGCGGGTGAAGCGTTGTATCGCGATCTCGAAACCCGCGTTGAAGTCCCGGCCTCCCCGGCCGATGTGCGCAACAGCTACCAGGCGACAGTTTGTGAAGCCCTCGGCGAATGGCGCGCCGTGCTCGGACGAGCGGGGGCACGATACGCGTTGTCGGTGACCGATGAACCCTATGGCCGAGCACTCCGACATCTGGTCGGGGTGAACGGTCGCGGCGCGATGGTCTGAGCGCTGACTGATGGGATTTCTCGCACCGCTTTTACTCGGATTCGCCGCATTCGCAGGCGTACCGCTCGCTGTCCATTTGCTGCGTCGTCGCGTTAGTCGTCGCGTCGATTTCCCCGCGGTGCGCTACCTCACGCGCATGGAGCAGGAGCACAGCAAGGAACTCAAGCTCCGGCATCGTCTGTTGCTTTTTTTGCGCGTGCTGGCAGTCGTTGCCCTCGCTCTTGCCGCCGCGCGACCGATCGCGAATCTCGCCGGGCTGGGTCACGCGCCACTCTCGTTGGCACTGTTGATCGACAATTCGATGAGCAGCAGCGCCGTGCGTGATGGCCGCACGGTGATCGATGATCTGCGGGCCGACGCGCTCGAACTGATTGGCACACTCACCCCCGACGACCGCGCGTGGATTGTCACTGCCGATGGGCGAGTAAACGGCGGCGCACCGGCATCGCTCAAACAGTTGCTTGCCGATCTCAAGCCGCTTGGTGGACGTGGGGATCTCGCGTCGGCTACACGTCGTGCCATCGCCCTTGCACGCAGCGGCGCGCCCCGTGCACCCGTGGTGGCGATCGTAAGCGACGGACAATCCAATGCGTTCGGAATCGGAGCTGATAGCGCGATTACTGCGGGCGACATCCCCGTAGTCGCACTCGTCAAGGTGCGTCCTCCATTACGCAATCGCGCCGTGCTCGAAACCGAAGCGACGCCTGCGCGGTGGACGCCGGGCGGCGCTGTGCAGTTTGCGATCGCGTCGCCGGAGGCTACGCCGTGGCGCGTCACACTCGACGGGCGCACCGTCGCGCGTGGCACGGCAACGGCTGGGACACTCGGCTCACCGACCCGCATTGCCCAAAAGCTCGCCAGTGCCCGCATCGGGTGGGTGCGCGGGAGCGTCGAACTCGATGCCGACGAGCTGCGTGGCGACGATACACGCTGGTTCGCTGTACGCGTCGCGCCACCGCCATCAGTCGCGATTCGTGCAGAGGCGGGACCCTTCCTGGCCGCCGCGCTCACCACACTCGTGGAAGAGAAGCGGCTTGGTCGTGGCACCGAAGGCACATCCGGTGTCGTCGCCGTGTCGGGGGCAGACGCGGTCAACGTACGTGGCCCCGTGTTGCTCACCGCGCCGACTGATCCGGTTCGCGTTGGTGAAGCCAATCGGACGCTCGCGCGCCTGGGCATTCCGTGGCGCTTTGGTGCGATTGCTCGCGGGCTTGTTCTCGCGCACTCAACCGAAGCGCGCCCCGTCGCGGTCGCCGG